>JALWON010000403.1 GCA_027083475.1 Sulfurimonas sp. | reverse complement strand
ATGCATCTCTATCTTGCGTGGATTTACTATAAACTGGGAGATAAAAATACAAAAGAGGCGCTTATAGAGGCATTGCATTCAAACATTATTCCAATGGCTCTGACATCCTTTACTACGGCAGCAGGGTTTGCGACATTAGGTTTAAGTGCAATTGAGCCCATTGCCACTTTAGGTATTGCTATTACAAGCGGGGCTGTTTTGGCATTTATTTTAACTGTTACGATTATACCGGCAATACTTTTGATGCTCAGTGATGATTATAAAGTCGCACCGGTGAAAATTATGAATCTCTCTCATATTCAAGGGTATGGAGCTTTCATTAAACGCAATGATAAAAAGATTGTTGTGATTTTTCTTCTGCTCATTATAGTGGTATCACTTGGACTTTTTCATTTAAAAGTAGATAGTAACTCCATCAAATATTTTGCAAAAGATACTGTTGTAAGAAGCGGTGCTGATTTTGTGGAAAAAAATCTTACGGGAAGTATGCGTTATGAAATAATCGTTGATTCTCAAAAAAAAGAGGGTGTGAAGAGTCCGAAATTTTTAGAAAGTATCGTTATGTTTGAAGATGTATTCAAAAAGCATTTCGACAATGTACGATTTACAACTTCACTTAAAGACATTGTGGTGAGGATGCAAAATGTGCTCAACCCAGATGCAAACAGCTCTCTACCACAAGATAAAAACCTTGTAGCACAGTACCTTTTACTCTATTCGATGAGCCTGCCACAGGGGATGGAGCTGAATAATAAAATAGACACAGAGGAGAGATACCTGCGTTTAACTATCAATACAAACATTGTCGATACCTCAAAAGATTTGGCAATGATAGAGTGGATAAAGAACTATTTTAAAACAAATACACCTTATAGTGCTGATGTTCAGGGACAAACCGCCATCTTTGCTTATATGCAGTCTAGTGTTACCGACACGCTCATTGTTTCAATCTCTATGACGCTGCTTATTGTCACACTCTCAATGTTACTGATATTTAAAAACATTAAAATGCTCTGGCTTTTTTTGATACCAAACATTGCTCCTGTTGTCATTGTGGGTGGTGTTATGGGAGCGTTTGGAATGAGTGTAGATATCGGCATAGCTATCTCAGCTGCCGTAATTTTAGGGATTGCAGTTGATGACACCATTCACTTTTTCAGTAAATATTTTGAGTCAATCAAGGTGCGAAGCTTTGAAGAGAGCATTGATTACATTATAAGTTACAGTGGGAATGCTATGATCTTGACAACCTTGATACTCTCTCTTACATTTGCACTCTTTGGAGTAAGTAGTTTTGTACCAAATGTAAACTTTGCCATCGTTACGGTGAGTGCTTTAAATATAGCACTTCTATTTGACTTAGTGTTGTTGCCTGCACTGCTGAGTCTGTTATTAAAAGAGGAGAATAAAAAATGAAAAAAATAGTGATATTATTATGTGTGGTAATTCTGCAGCTGTTTGGTTTTGAGCTTGGAAAGAAGCTTCCTAATTTAGAATTAGCAAACAAAGATGGTGGTTATTTAAACTCTAGTAGATGGAGTGCAAAAGATATGGATGCCAAAGTAAACATCATATTTTATGTTGATCCTGATATGAAAGATTTGAATGATGACTTTGCAAAAGAGCTGCAGAAGCTGCATTTAAGTGAAAAAGAGTTGAAAGTCTTTGTCATCATAAATATGCAAGCGAGTTGGATACCAAATATGTTGATAGATACTGTTTTGGACTCAAAACAGAAAAAGTTTCCAGAGGCACACTATGTGAAGGATAATGGTCGAGTTTTAGTTAAAAAGTGGGATTTTAAAGATGATGATTATGATATTGTCGCAGTTGATGCAAGTCACAAAGTAATCTTTTCGCACAGTGGCAAAATGACACCTCTGCTTTCAAAAAAGCTCATTGGAAAAATTAAGTTGCTTATTTGAGTTATTTAGATTTTTTTAAAGGTTTGTATAAAAGTTTTTTGATGTAAACTTGCATCAAGATTTTAAGGACTTTACTGTGAAAGAAACAATACAAACTTTAGAAGATTTGGTAAAAATAACTGACTATTCGCTTATAAATACTCTCAAGGCTGACCCAGATGCCACAGAAGATGGTGTCGATCATAATCCACGAGAGGTCTTTAGCGGGCATTATGTCCCGGTTAATCCTACACCTATTGCAAATCCCCTTTATATTTCGCATAGTTCTGAGTTTTTTAAAGAGTTAGGCTTTACAGATGAGCTTGCAACATCTACTGCGTTTATGAAAATGTTTTCAGCAGATCTGCGTGAGCTACCTGAAGGCTTTGAAAAAACCGGCTGGGCTACAGGGTATGCTCTTTCTATTTATGGAACCGAATACTATCAACAATGTCCCTTTGGTACAGGAAATGGCTACGGCGATGGTCGTGCCATCTCTATACTTGAAGTTGTTACAAATGGTAAACGATGGGAGATGCAACTCAAAGGCGGAGGCAGAACCCCTTATTGTCGTGGAGCTGATGGCAGAGCGGTACTGCGCTCAAGTATTCGTGAATTTTTAGCACAGGAACATATGCATGCTCTAGGTATCGCTACGTCACGCTCTTTGACACTATACACTTCAACGAGTGAAAAAGTAGCGAGGCCGTGGTTTAGAGAGGAATCATACTCAAAAGATCCAGAAGTGATGGTGGAAGAAGATGTTGCGATCACGACACGGGTCGCTCCCTCTTTTTTAAGAGTAGGGCAACTCGAGCTCTTTGGCAGACGCGCACGAAAAAATAAGCATCCGGAGGCAATGCAAGAGCTTGAACAATTTGTTCTTTATGTCATAGAGCGAGAGTATCATGATGAAATTGATGCTGATTTACCTTTGGAAGAGAAAGTAATTCTTTTGGCAA
>JALWON010000402.1 GCA_027083475.1 Sulfurimonas sp. | reverse complement strand
GCATCAGCAAGTTTGCCTTTTTTGTATGTAATATAGTTTTTGAGTGCTGCTTTTTTTGTTGCTGTTGCTCTGAGTTCTTGAATGATTTTTGTTTTTGCTGCTTCAAGTGGTAAAATTTTGCCTTTTGCATCTTTGAAGTGGTTTTTGTTCTCTTTATAATATGCAGCAATTTGTGCACCTGAGTATGTTGTATCGACTTCTTTTTGTGTAATATACTCAATATCATAGCTTGTTTGTGTCATAAATGTTCCACTGATCGTTTCCCAAAAAGCTTTGAGTGTTTTATCGGAAGTGTCGAGTGTTACATCTTTTGGTGTAAGCACTTTATACGTGATTTTATCTGCGATATTTGCGAGTGCATCAAAAATAGCAGTCTCGCCTTTGAGTGTTTGAAGTGGTAAAAGTTGAAGTGTTTTTTCAATGGTAAGATTTTTTTTGATTTGATCTTCATACTCTTTTGAACTCAAGTTGTTTGCACGCAATGCATTTTTATAGAGCTCTTTACTAAAAACACCATCTTTAAAGAAGTATTTTTCTGTTTGGAGCTGGGCTAAGATTTCATCGTCTGTGACTTGAATGTCATAAGAAGCGGCAAGGTTTAAGATGAGTGCCTGTTGCTTGAGTTGTTCAAAAGCCTGCTTTTGTAAGCCAAACTGTTTTGCTTTTTCTTCATCAAAATTCCCTTGAAAGACTTGATTGTATCTTGCATAGAGTGTGGAGTATGTCTTTTGTAACTCTCCTTGTGTAATTTCGATTGCACCAACTTTGGCAATAGCTCCTGCTTTGTCACCATAACTATACTGTCCCCATCCAACAAAACCTGCACCAATAAAGGCAATTGTCGAAATCCAGATAGTAATAATTAAGTATTTTTTATGTCTTTGCATCCATGTTATCATCGTTATAAAAACCTTGTTTCTCGTATTTTTGATATTTTAGGTAAATTCGTATTAAACCTTGATAAAGTAGGCATACAAAAGGTATAATTTTGAGATGAAAGATACTATAACAAACGAAGAACTCAGAAATCGTGACTTAGATGTGCTGTGGCACCCATGTACTCAGATGAAAGACCATGAAGTCCTCCCTTTAATTCCCATTAAAAAAGCAGATGGAATTTACCTTGAAGATTTTGAGGGCAATCAATACATTGATGCTATAAGTAGTTGGTGGGTCAATATGTTTGGGCATACCAACAGATATATCAATGCAAAAATCAAAGAGCAACTTGATACCTTAGAACATGTCATCTTAGCTGGATTTACACATGAACAAGTTGTTACACTCTCCGAACGTCTCATCAAACTAACCCCAAAAAATCTTGAGAAGTGCTTTTATGCAGATAATGGTTCATCTGCCGTGGAAGTTGCACTCAAGATGAGCTACCATGCCCATTTAAATGATGGAAAAAAAGGGAAAAATATTTTTGTTTCCTTAACGAACTCGTACCATGGTGAAACCATTGGTGCTTTGAGTGTGGGTGATGTGGAACTCTATAAAGATACATATGCACCTCTTTTGTTAAAAACACTCCAAACCCCTGTGCCAGAAGATATGAGTATTCAAGCTGCACAAAACGCAGCCAAAGCATTTGAAGTGTTATGCCAAGAGCATGCTGAAAATATGAGTGCAATTATAGTCGAACCGCTTATACAGGGGGCGGGAAGTATGCATATGTATCATGAAGAGTTTTTAGTACTCATTCGAGATATATCTTCACGCTATGATGTGCATTTGATTGCTGATGAAGTGATGGTTGGATTTGGACGTACTGGAGCGTTATTTGCATGTGAAAAAGCAAAGGTATCGCCTGATTTTTTAGTCCTCTCTAAAGGTTTGACAGGAGGCTATTTACCACTCTCTGTTGTGCTTACTTCTAATGCAATTTATGCAAAGTTTTATTGTGATTATAATGAACATAAGGCATTTTTACACTCACACTCTTATACAGGAAATGCCCTTGCTTGTGCGGCAGCAAACGCAACACTAGATATATTTGAGAATGAAAATATTATTGAAAAAAATAGAGAACTTGCAGACTATATGCACCAAAAACTCCAAAAATTTTTAAGACTTGAAAATGTAAAAGGCATTCGTCAAACGGGGATGGTGTGTGCTGTTGATTTAAAAGATTATGATGCAAAACTGCGTATGGGGCTTAAAGTGTATCAGTATGGATTAAAACATGGGGTATTACTGAGACCGCTTGGGAATGTTATTTACTTTATGCCTCCTTATATTATAAAAAAAGAGGAGATAGAAAAAATGATGGATACTGCTTATGCAGCTATCTTAGAAATCAAAGATATCATCTAAATCTTCTAGGGGAGCCTCCTCCTCTTTTTGTGTCCACATATTGGTAATTGTCTGCATATCACTCATAATAGAAGCATCTAAAGCATTGATTTTGTTTTTGTCTTGAGAAGCTATATCTTGTTGCCATTTTTCAAGAACATACATAAAACTCTCAAGCAACATAAAAACATTTTCTATATGTGTTGCATCTTCTGGAATAGGGCTCTCTTTAAGAGTGGTCGCAAAGAGACTGATAGACTTGCTTAATTCATCAAAAAAGTTATAAAATGACAAGATAGAGGCATATCGTGTAAAATTATCTGTGAGTTCTTCTAAAATATTACTATTATACAAGAGAGAAGGGTTATTAATGGTGGCAATAATATTTAAATCAATGTCACTATGGAGTTCGATGAGTTCATCTAAGTCGTCATTGACTAAACTTTGAATCTGCTCCTCTAAAAATTGTATCTCTTGAGTTGTTTTTGTAGTCGTTTGTGTACTCTTTTCTCCTGCTTGGTTGGCCATTTGCTCTTTTTGTACCATTGTATCAAGCATTCGAAAAGATTTTTCAAGT
>JALWON010000401.1 GCA_027083475.1 Sulfurimonas sp. | reverse complement strand
TCTTTATTTTTGAGAGGGTATATGAGAAAATCTGTTTTTGAATAAATCTCAACACTCTCTTTTGTAGTCAGTTCAATCTGTTGCTCAAGCTCATAAGCATATTTATCATTATTATTGTCCACTAATTCGAAGAAGAACCCACTGCGACCTCTAGATGTCACAATAGATTTCCATGTGGTACTGACCTGTTTTAGTTTAGAGAGGAATAGATCTTCTAGTACACTTTCACTTAGACTGTCTGAGTTTACATCACTAACACTTTCTACTTTTGTAATGTGTTCTCTAGATTTGAGTATACTTTTGATGACTTCAATGGCTTTTCTTTTAGAGATTAATGGTCTATCAAAGTTGTTTTTGTACGCATAGATACATTTGTAACATCCATCTTTTTCATGGTCTGCATTACATTGACAGGTTTCTAGTTTATTGAGTGCCACATCAAGCACTTCAAAGAGTGGTTTTTCATCTCGCATGAGTTGCCTGAGGTATCCAGTTCCACCAGGTACCGTATCATAAAGAATGAGGTATCGTTTAGGCATTTCGTCTTTTGCAGCAAGTTCATCGTAAATCCCCACCCGTAAATGTTCAACAGAACCTTTAAAATATGCTTTTAATCCTAATTGAAAAGAAGCAATGAGTGAATGAAGTTTTGTATCATCTATATCCAACGAAGAGATTGGCAACATCAATCGTATAGCTTCGGAGTTAAACTCTCTGTAGAGGTACAAGGATTCTAAATAATTTGAAGGATCATAAGCATCTTCTATAGCACAAGCAAATGAGTGTTCAGGTTTAAATTTTTCATCACTAGGTTTACCAAACTGTACTTTACCACAGTCCCTACAGATGACAAATCCTTTTCTTGGCACAGATTTACCTGCAATGCTTATATCATTTCCTAGTAGGGTGGTTTCGCCAAAGTTGATCTCTTTGAAGTTTACTTTTTCAATGAACTCAAATCCAAACGATATCTCATCATCGGTAATCGCATATGCATCTTCAATATACTTTTTCTCAAAGTTAATTAGAAGTTGTTTGTTGAAAAATTTAATATCTCTCTGGTCTTTGTCATCTTTGAGCCTACTGCTTTTATCACTACTAGTAGCCAGTACCTGTTTCATACGCAGTACTTCTTTTTTTTGCCCTTCATCACAAAACATTTCACTTCCACATTTAGGGCAGGTATCGGGATTCTCACTACCCATTCTTTGTGTATACGAACATTTATCACAGAAAATCCAGCTTTCCACTTCAGAAGCACTCATGTCTATTTGGTCTATAGTGACCTTCCTGCCACCTGCGTAAAAGCTATTATTGGGTGCGAGTTCACTAATTGCTGAGCTTCCTGCACGTTCATATTCGTAGGTGTAGGTGTTGTACTTTCCGCCATTGTCATCCTCTTTACTCTCTTTTCTTCTGTATATGACTGATTTGAGAATGACACCACTTTCTGGAAATGCATAGTTTGGAAGCAAACCTTCATCCGCAAAGAACTCAAATGTTTTTTTTCTTTTGAGAAGAAGTAGTATAGAGATAAGCCCATCCAGTTCCGACTGTATCTCTTTACCTTTATCAATATGGTCTTTGTCCTTGGCTTCTTTCTTTTCGTGGGCTTTCAGTGCTTTTCTCAATGCTGTGATTTGTTGAGAAAGGGATTTCTGCTCATTAAGTATCATCTCTAGTCTATTAAGTACAAGTAAAATGAGACTATTGTTTTTATCACTACCCATAACAAAGTTTTTCAACTTGGACTTTGAAGTCTCTTGCAGTTTTTCTTCATAGAGTGCAAAAAAACTGTTAAGAAGAGATTCTGTATCTTTTTGTATAAAGTCAAAAAGTGTATAGGGAAAACGGTCTTTATGGCTTTTGTCAACATTATTCAAAACTGTATTGAGACGATGAGGTAATTCACGACTTGTAATCTGGTTTTTACTTACCCAATTATCGATACAAAACGCCAAAAACTGTCTTTGCAATATAGCAGAAGCATCTATGTAAATCCCTGGTGCATCTATACTTCCTTGCATAAGTTCATTGGGTTCTTCGTAGAAGTAGAGGTCATGGTTACTGGCATTTGCCAAAGTCACATTAAAAGCATTACCATCACTTCGACCTGCACGCCCAATCCTTTGTAGGTAGTTCGCACCATTAGGTGGTACAGAACACAGAACTACAGAACTAAGGTCACCAATGTTTATACCCATTTCCAATGTAGGTGTAGCCGAGAGTAGGTTGGGCTTCCAGGCTTCATCTTCTTTTCTTTTGATGAAGTTTGTTTCAACTGTTTCTCGCTCTTTTCTCTCCAGAAGTCCTGTGTGCTCTTTTGCTACAACTCTTTGAAGGTCACCATTGCTGTAAAGAAGTTTATAATAATTGTCTTCATGCAAGTAGTTTTCATACTGTCCCACACACTCTTTGCTCATACATTTCATACCCTCTGCATGAGCTAAGTGTTGACTTCCCACACTTAATATATGTTTACACGTATTACATCTAAATTGTTTTGTATCTGTGGTGATGAAAAGCTTTTCAGGGTTCAGTCCCCAGACCAAACTATCTTTGACATCACTCTCTATCATCAGCTTTTGTTTGATAAGTACATCCATGATGATCTTATATACTTGTACACTTTCAGGAAGTAGGGTACTTTTATCGATGAAGTTGTGTTGTATCCATCTGTCACACCAAGTTGTTTTGGTTTTGTTACTAATGCTATCAAAAGACTTAAATTTACCATTAGATAAAAATCTTGGAACAGCAAAGTTCGTTCCAAAATTTGGCATATATTTATTGGTATTGAACCCTCTGAACAACCCAAAGAATTCATCTAATTTCAAATATTATAGCACCTAAAAAAATAAATTTCTCATTTTTAACTATTTTTCTCTGAAATTAC
>JALWON010000400.1 GCA_027083475.1 Sulfurimonas sp. | reverse complement strand
TATCACCATGCGGGTGGTACTGCCCAATGACATCACCAACGATACGAGCAGATTTTTTAAATTTTGCTCCATGGGAGAGATTGAGTTTATCCATAGCATAGAGTATACGTCTGTGAACTGGTTTGAGCCCATCTCTTACATCTGGCAGGGCACGTCCAACAATGACACTCATAGAGTAGTCTAGGTAAGAGTTTTGTAGTGTTTCTTCTATGTTAATGGATTGAATATCGTCGTTATTTAGCAAGTTGCTCATAAAAACCTTCTTTATGATGTTGAAATTTTATTGAAGTGATAATATCTAAAATATCCTTAATTTTTATCTAAAAGAGTATAATAGCGTTTTATAAAGGAGAAAAATAGTATGAAGTTGATGATTTTATTTATTTTTTGGAATCTATTACATGCTGAGCCTGTTGAAGAAAATTGGTATCATCCAAAAGCGACTACCTCGTGGCAATGGCAACTCAATGGAACTTTAAATCTTGGGTATAATGTAGATTTATATGATGTTGATTTATTTGATACTTCCAAAAAAACCATTCGTTTGTTACATAAAGATGGAAAAAAAGTTATTTGTTACTTTAGTGCAGGGAGTTATGAAGATTGGCGAGAAGATGCCGATAGATTTGCTGAAAATGTCAAAGGAATGCAAATGGATGGGTGGGATGAATTATGGCTCGACATAAGAGATGATACACTTAAAACTATTATGCGCCATAGAATGCAACTTGCAAAAGAGAAGGGTTGCGATGGTGTGGAAGCAGACAATGTAGATGCCTATGTCAATAAAAGTGGATTTCCTTTACAGGCTCAAGAACAATTAGCCTATAACAAATTTTTGGCAAAAGAGGCACATACAAGAGGTCTCTGTATTGGCTTAAAAAATGATTTAAATCAGGTAGAACAATTAGTAGAGTATTTTGATTTTGCAGTGAATGAACAATGTAATGAATATAATGAATGTGAAAAACTCAAGCCTTTCATAAATGCAGATAAAGCAGTATTGAATGCAGAATATATCGATGATTCTCGATACAAAACGCAAGATGCTAAAGATGCTTTATGCAAAAAAATGAAAAAACAAAAAATAAGTACTCTTTTACTCCCTTATGCACTTGATGATAGCTTTCGATATAGTTGTGATTAAAATTTAATCAGTTTTTAGTTACAAGTATCTTCATAAAATATTATAATTCTCCTCGAAAATCTTCTCATTGAGAGAAAACAAAGGAAATAGAATGAAAAAATGGTTACTTTTAGCCTTGACACTTTTGCCATCTTTAGCATTTGCTGGAGATAAACTAGATACGGGTGATACTGCATGGATGATGATGTCTGCTGCATTAGTATTACTAATGACTCCAGCGGGTCTTGCACTTTTCTATGGTGGTATGACACGAAGTAAAAATGTGCTCAATACTTATGCAATGGTATTTATGGCATTTATGGTTGCGTTTGTTGCATGGATTGTTGCTGGGTATTCAGTTGCATTTGGAACTGCGAGTTCAGCATCTGTTCAAACTGTAATGGGTGGCTTTGGAAATATGTTCTTAAGTGGTATTAACTGGAATGACTTAAGTGGAACATATCCTACTTATGTATTTGTTGTTTTTCAAGGGACATTTGCTGCTATTACTGTAGCTATCGCATCTGGTGCAGTGATTGAGCGTATGAAATTTTCAACTTGGTTAGTATTTACTGCTATTTGGACAATTGTTGTTTATGGTCCAGTAACACACATGGTATGGGGTGGAGACGGTGCCCTTTTATTTGATGCAGGTGCACTTGATTTTGCTGGTGGTACAGTTGTACACATGAATGGTGGTCTTGCTGGTTTAGTTTTAGCTATCTTAGTTGGTAAACGCAAGGGACATGCAAAAGTTGCTATGAAACCTATGAGTGTTATGCTCACTGCTCTTGGTGGTGCATTGCTATGGTTTGGTTGGTTCGGATTCAATGGTGGTTCTGCATTTGGTGCAAACTCTGTTGCAGGTCTTGCATATTTAACAACAACTTTAGCTCCAGCAGCAGCAGCAATTACATGGGTTGCAATTGAGTATATGGTATACAAAAAAGCAACGCTTCTTGGTGGTGTTTCAGGTCTTGTTGCAGGTCTTGTAGCAATTACTCCAGCCGCAGGTTTTGTTGATGTTTCTGGTGCACTTATAGTTGGTATTGTTGGTGCTGTGATTGGTTTCTTTGGTGTCGCAGTGTTGAAGAAAAAACTTGGATACGATGATTCTTTAGATGCATTTGGTATTCACTTCTTAGCAGGTCTTTGGGGTGCATTAGCAACTGGTGTTTTAGCTGTAAATGATCAAGACTTACTTTGGGATGGTCCACTCAAAGCAACAGGTGATAGAATGGGACAATTCATGGTACAACTTGAATCAGTTGTCGTTGTTGGTCTCTTTACATTAGTTGGTACTGTTGTTGTTTACTACATTGCTTCTGCTTTAACTGGTGGTGGTAGAGTAAGCGAAGAGACTGAAGAGATTGGTCTTGATGAAGTAACACATGGTGAAAAGGTAATGAATATATAATTCATTGCATTGATTGTAACACGAAAAGTGGCTACAATAGTAAAAATCTAAGAGAGTGTATGCTCTCTTAACTTAAAATATTTGGAGTTAAAATATGAAAAGAGTAGAAGCAATTATCAAACCTTTTAAGCTTGAAGATGTAAAAGATGCATTAGCTGAAATTGGAATTGAAGGTATGACAGTAAGTGAAGTAAAAGGGTATGGTCGTCAAAAAGGGCATAGTGAACTATACCGTGGTGCAGAGTATGTGGTAGATTTTTTACCAAAAGTTAAAATGGAAATGGTTGTAGCAAGTGATGATGTTGAAAAGGTCACTGCAGCAATTGTTGAAGCAGCACGTACAGGAAAAATCGGT
>JALWON010000399.1 GCA_027083475.1 Sulfurimonas sp. | reverse complement strand
CAGTGTTCGCAACACTCAAAAATTTTGCACCAGCAACACTTCAAGCAAAAATCAAACATCTGAAATTGCAAAAGCTTCTTTACATGGTAAAACAACCCCATTTTGCAGATGGGCTTTTTGATTTGGAGGCTCATATTGCCAATGCAGATGTGAAAAAACTTCAAGGAGTGATTACTACTACAATCAGACAGGGTCGTGTGGACAGTGCATATATGACCAAGGCTTATGGTTTTAAATCGAGGATGCCAAAGACAACATTTGATGCAAAAACACATACTACATTGCAAGCAGATCTTGCCGATACAAAGGTTGATTTTAACTCAAACCTCGCAAATTTAGATGTAAAAAGTGCAAAATTTCAACTCAATGATGGCTCTTTAGTGAGTGATTATACCCTCAAAGTTCCTGATTTGAATAGACTCTATTTCGCAACAGAGAGACACCTCAAAGGGGGTATTGTTGCCAATGGTAATGTGAAAAAGAACAAGGATTTAGATTTTACAATGCACTCAAATATTGCCGGCGGTGCGGTCGATGCAAAACTGCATAATGATGATTTTCATGCAACACTTGCTGCATTAAACACTTTGAAAATTTTAGATATGCTTATCTATCCAAAAATCTTTGATGCTGCGATTGATGGTGTTTTAGATTATAACCTTGTGAAACAGAGTGGTGTTTTTAGTGGTAGATTAAGTCAGGGGCTTTTTACAAAAAATCAAGTACTTGATGCAACAAAACAGTATGCTCGTATTGATTTATATAAGCAAAGATTTCAAGGGGATGTTGCTGCGAAGATAGTGCAAGAACATATCCTTGCTTCCCTTGATGTAAAATCAAATACATCTTCTATTGTGACAAAAAACACAAAACTCAACTCTAAAACGCAACAAATAGACTCAAAAATCGCAATTAATGCCAATGGAAACCCTATAAATGTTGGACTCAAAGGGAATGTAGCTCGACCAAAAATCTCCATTGATGCCAATAAACTCATGAAAAAAGAGGCAACAAAGGCTGTGAAAAAACAGCTTGGAAAACTTTTTGACAAGCTTTTTTAATTGCCATTTTTGCTGTATACTTCCAAAAAATAGATAAGGAAGTGAAAACTATGAAATTATTGTTACTACTGTTCCCTTTGTTGTTTGCCTCTTTTTTAGGTGCTGCAACGGTGAATACAAATGAAAAACCAGGGGCGATGGTGCCTTTGGATTTGAAATTTCTTGATGATGAGGGAAAAGAGAAAACACTCAAAGAGTTGATGGATGGCAAGCCGACACTCTTAACGATTAACTACTATACTTGTGCAGGTATTTGTACACTTGAGCTGAATAATCTTGCACAAACTCTTTCTGAAGTTGATTTAAAAGAGGGAAAAGATTATCAGGTATTGACTGTCAGTTTTACAGAAGACGATACCCCAGCCCTTGCAAAACATAAACGCAGAACTGTTTTGAGATCTATTACAAAACCATTTGAGGCTTCAGCTTGGAATTTTGTTGTTGGAGAACATGGCAGTGCAGATAAGCTTGTTGATGCTGTAGGCTTTGTTTATAAAGTGAGTGATTTACCCTCTGCAAAAGTGCAATATGCTCATGGAACAGGGGTGATTGTACTCTCACCAAAGGGAAAAATTACACGCTACCTTCGAGGAGTGAATCAACTCCCAATTGATGTCAAAATGGCTGTGTTAGATGCAAAAAAAGGGAGAGTAACACACTCCATTCCTAAGCAATTGGTCTCTTGCAGTGATTATAATCCAAAAGAGAAGTATATTGCTCCGACCGAAGAGATTGTAGGCATTATCATCACTGTTTTAGCAATTGGGTTATTTATATTTTTATACCGTCTCAGTAGAAAAAAAAGAACAACACTGACAAAAGAGGAGTATTATAAACAGCAAGAAGAGCAAGAAAAAGATACATAATTACTTTAAACTTACATCTGCCAAGGTCAAACAAAAAAGCACATCTTTTTTTTGTTTGATGAGTAGATTACTCGCTTCTATGAGGGTTATCCCTGTTGTTACAATGTCATCTACTACAATGATATGTTTTTCTTTTATCTCTTTTATCTCAAAATTTCTTGGATTTTGCAGACGAAATGCTTTACTTTTTCCTGAGTAGGAAATTTTGTTTTTGGCTCGGATTTTATTGTAGAGTGGTTGAATATGTGAAGATTTGAGTGCTTTGTTTAAAATAGCTGTATGCGAGTAGCCGCTTTTTATGGTGTCATCAATGGCTAGGGAGACAGTATGGAAATCGGGTGCAAACTCTTGGGCAAATTTTTTGAAACTGTTTTTTGCTAAGAGAGTGTAGATATAAAAACCTAAATCTGTATGTTTTGTAAAGAGTAAATCTTTGATTTCTTGGTACTTGTAAAAGGAGATGACTTCTATGCCATTGCTGAGTCTGCGTTTGTAAAGAGAGGGTGTGAGAAATGTTTCTTGGCAGTTTTTACAAATATGCAGGAGTGAATACTCACTACAGAGTAAACACTTCATACAATTTTTAATCCATCTTGAGTACAGACATAAAAGCTTCTTGTGGTAGTTGTACTTTTCCTATAGATTTCATACGTTTTTTTCCTGCTTTTTGCTTTTCTAGGAGCTTGCGTTTACGGGTAATATCGCCACCATAACATTTGGCTGTGACATTTTTCCCCATAGATTTAACAGTCTCTCTTGCGATGATTTGAGAGCCTAGAGAGGCTTGAACAGCCACTTCAAAGAGTTGTCTTGGGATGAGTTCTTTCATGTTTTTAACTAAAACGCGACCACGAGGGAGTGCTTGATTTTTAGGAACAATGATACTCAAGGCATCAACAGCCTCTCCAGCCACTTTGATGTCAAGTTTTACCAAATCACCCACTTTAAAGTCAATTGGTTCATAGTCAAAAGAGGCATAGC
>JALWON010000398.1 GCA_027083475.1 Sulfurimonas sp. | reverse complement strand
TTAATATCTGTAATATCAGCCATTACTTAGCCTCACTTGTTAAAGTTTCCCATACAGCTTTTTCTATCACGATTGAGCGATAGTTTGCAGCTAAGTATGCGTTTAACTCATTAGATTCGATTACATAAGTATCAGCAATATTTTCAAATGCCATAAATGTATTCTCATCTAATAATGATTTTACAAAAAGAGTATCTCTTTGATTTAATGCTTTAAACATTGCTGCTGCGTCTTTTGTTTTACCAGACTCTACAGAGATGCTATCTACAATAAAAAGAGAACCATTTTGTGCATGCTCATTTAAAGCAAAATTTAAAGCAAGTTTTTTCTGCTTTTTGTTTACTTTAAGATTGTAGTTGTGGTTGTTTTGAGAACCAAAAGCTTTACCACCACCTACAAATACAGGAGAACGACGAGAACCAGCACGAGCACGACCGCCACCTTTTTGAGCCCATGGTTTTTTACCACCACCGCGAACTTCACTTCTACCTTTTGTAGTCGCTGTATTTGCACGTTGTGCAGCTTGAGCAGACTTTACATAAAGCCATAAGTTATGAGGATTAATTCCAGAGAAAGACTCTGGTAATGCTAACTCAGATGCTTTTTCCATTTTATCATTTAAAACGATTGCGCTCATTATTTAGCTACCTTTACACGACCTAAAGAACCATTTGCACCAGATACAGAACCTAAAACCGCAATGATTTTATTTTCAGCATCGTAAGAAACGATTTCATTTTTTACACTATTTTGTGTATTTCCATACTGTCCAGGCATTTTCTTACCCTTCATGACACGACCTGGCCACTCAGCATTACCGATTGAACCTGTTCTACGACCAAATCTGTGACCGTGAGATGCAGGACCACCACCAAAGTTCCAACGTTTCATACCACCAGAAAAACCGCGACCTTTTGTGTTAAAAGTAGATTTTACTACACTTGCTTCTGCTAATGGAGCTAAATCTAAATCACCCGCTTCAGTGTTTGCTACTTCTAAAGTAACAAAACGGTTAAATTCTGCAGAAAGATTGTACTTTTTCTGTTGACCTTCAATTGCTTTGTTCGTTTTTTTACCACTGTTATAAGCAACAATAGCAGTTCCTTCATTTACTTCACATACCTTTTGGTCTAAAACTCTTAAAAGAGTTACAGGCTTACTTGGAACTGTGATAGTACGGCTCATACCGATTTTTTCAACAATATATTCCACGACTACTCCTATTTGTCCATAGAGCGAACTTCAACGTCCACTTCTGGTGCAAGATCTAGTTTCATTAATGAATCAACTGTCTCTGGCGTTGCAGATACAATATCTATCATTCTTGCGTGCATACGGATTTCAAATTGCTCACGAGATTTTTTATTAACGTGAACTGATTTTAAAACAGTATATTTACGAATCTTTGTTGGCAAAGGTATTGGACCACGAATTTGTGCACCTGTACGCTTTACAGCCTCTACGATTGATGCTACTGATCTATCGAGTACACGATGATCGTAAGCTTTCAATTTTAAACGAATTTTTTCCATAATTTTCCTTCTAAAGAACTCGTTGGATCCCTGCCCAACTATTTAAGGGAGCGGAATTATACTCAAATTGGAGCGAATATTCAAGGATTTAGGGGGTAAAAATGAAAAATATATAAAATTTATTTCCTTTTAAAAAGGAAACTGTATAATTTGTTTATGGAAATACTATTAGAAGAATGTAATAAAACAGACATCAACCTCGAAAAATATCATGATAGAAAAATATCACTTGAAAAAAAATCCTACCAAATTAATGGCATCTCGCAGAGTGGCAAAAGCAAACTTGTTAAAAGTTATCTCTTAAGTTTAAAAAAAAACAGCTACCTCTACATCAATTGTAATGATATTCGTATCAATATTGATACATTAAATCATCAACTCTCAGCTTTTATCAATAAAAATAATATTGAGGTACTGGTTTTAGATAACTACAAAGAGCGTATCCATCTTGTCAATGTTGCTCAATTAATCATTACTTCACAAAAACATCTTCAATATGATTTTTTAGAAACTATACAACTCTATCCTCTGGATTATGAAGAATTTTTAGCATATGAGCACAAGTATGATTCAAGTGCCTTAAATCATTTTTTCCAAATTGGAGGACTCCCAATCATGCATAAGGTGACGGCTGATGATAAAAATATTTTTTTACAAAATATTCTTAGAAAAAATCTTGATGCTATCTCTTTTGACATTATGATTTTTTGTGCAAAAATTCTTTCCCAAAAGGTCTCTGCTTATACCATCTATGAACGTCTCAAACAAACCCGAAAAATATCAAAAGACAAACTCTATACATCCTTTGCACAACTCCAAGCTTCAAATTACATCCATCTTGTAGAAAAATTTAATTATCCAAAAGCCACAAAAAAGATTTACCTCTGCGACATTGCTTTTAAGGCTGCTCTGAGTACTGACAAAAATTTTAGTAAACTCTTTGAAAACATGATATTTCTTGAACTTCTCAAATCAAATATACCCTGTTACTATGAGGATGCCATTGATTTTTATCTCCCCAAAAGTGATGAAATCATTCTTTGCAAACCTTTTGCCGATGAACGGCGTTTATTTCAAAAACTAGAGAGTATTGAAGCTTTTATCTTCACACACTCTATTAAAAAAGTAACAGCCGTCACGATGAACAAAGAAGGGAGTATCTCCCATCCTCTCTCTAAGGTTGAGTTGGTACCATTTGATATATGGGCTTTAGGAGATTAAATGAATAAATTATGCGGTATTGATGAGGCAGGTCGTGGACCACTTGCAGGAGATTTGGTCATGGCAGGATGTATCTTACACCAAGAGATTGCAGGTTTAAATGATTCTAAAAAACTCACCGCCAAAAAACGAGAGGCACTCTATACACTGATTATCCAAAATGCTGAGTATCACATAGTGACATTTTCTCCCCAAGCGATAGATACACATGGTATTGCACACTGTCTCAAATCAGGGCTCCTACAAATCATGGAAAATATGCCGACAACAAACTTTTTATTTGATGGGAATACTTCCTTTGGAGTAAAAAATTTGCAAACTATGATAAAAGCTGATGGAAAAGTTGCAGAGGTCAGTGCGGCTTCTATACTTGCGAAAGTAACACATGATAGAGATATTTTACTTGAAGCAAAAAAGTACCCTGAGTATCAGTTTGAAAAACATAAAGGGTATGGAACAAAACTACATGTAGAGATGATTAAAAAGCATGGCTACTGCCCTATCCATAGACGCAGCTACAAACTTAAAGCACTTGAGAAAACTCTTTTTTAATCTCGTAAAGATTTTGCATGAGGATTACAAGCAATTTTATGTTGCATATCAACTGCTTGAAAGAGAGAAAGTTTTGATGGAGATGCCACTGTCGCATCTCTATACTCTTTGCCTACATTAAGATAAATATAAAAACCATTTTCAAAAAGAGCCAATCTCGTTGCTAATGCAATAGAGTATGTTGTAAGAATTCCATCATTTTTAATACTGCGTTTGATATCTTCAAAGTACTCCTTTGTCCATAGTATGGGGTTTGTACTCGGTGAAAATGCATCTTGATACACAATATCAAACTTCTTTGCAAATTTTTTTACATACTCTCTTGCATCCCCTAAAAAAACTTCTATGTAAAAGTATTCATCTTCATAGAAACCTACTGTTGAGAGTGCTTGCACAATAGGCTTAAAATGTTCAAATTCTTTTGGATATGTGAAATCAACTAAAGATTTGACAAGTTTAGCATCAAGTTCTGGTGAATATATTTTTAATTTTGATGATAAATTATTTTTTTGATGATAATAAAGTGTCGCTAAAGTATTAAATCCAAGACCATAGCAAATATCTAAAATAGCTATCTCTTCTTGTTGCTTTTTTACATGAAACGCAGGCACTACATGTTTCACTAAAGATTCATGTAAAGCACCATCTTTTGTTGAGTGATAATGCTCATTGTACTCTTTTGAATACGCAGTAAAAGAACCATCTTCACTCAAAGTCATTGTATGAAGTGCATCGTCAAACATTACAAACCTGCGCCCCACATATGCATCTTTTTCGCCACGACAATATCATAGCCTTCTAAAATATCCAGATGATTTGGAGTACGAAATTCATGCTCTTCTAAACTCTTTTTAAGGGCTTCTATATCTAAAACAGCTTTTTTTTCTAAGATGATAATTTCGGCAGTATTGGCCAGCGTTCTATAAGCAATTTTTAAAAGTGTTGATTGATTTTTATGCTTTGAGAAAACATCTTGAAAAATAACACTGTCATTGTCTCTTGGAAGGGCCCGAAAAGGTTTTGCATTGTCTAAATCTTCTGCTGAGAGTATCTCTGTTTTCAGTTCTCCTTGCACAGTTGCAAGGAGTTTTGTAAGGGCATCACTTATAGCATTTTGCTCTTGCGTTACATGTAAATAGTGATTCCCTGGAAGGGGATGAAAAAGTTCTAAAAACCTAGTAAGCAAGGTCGTGAAGTTCTCGAAATAAGTAGGCTTCTACTATGTCGTCAATCGTTCTTTGTGTATGGGCAACAAGGACAATCATTGCCATATTGATAAAGTCCATGACACTTTCACCATCGCTATTGACAACAACTGCTTCACTCCAAGGAGAAAAACCATCATATTTTTCATTATGAAGTACTTCTACAAGTTCACCCTCTTCTATACGAAGTTGTGCCCAAATTTTAGCATCTGCTACCGATGTGATTTTTGCTTCATGCACATCATCAGAATCCATAGGTACTAAAATAAGCATTAGCCGTTAATCTCCTTGAGTTTCTTTTTACTCAGTTTTAATGCCTCATTATCCATAATTCCAATTTTTTCACTTAAAATATCATTGGCTATTTTTTTAGCATTTTTCAGAGAGTGCATTTTAAATGTACCACACTGATAAATGTTGAGTTCTGGAATATCTGCTTCACTTTTTACTTTTAACACATCTTGCATCGCTTTTTTCCAAGCTTTGGCAACTTTTTTTTCATCAGGAGTCCCAAGGACTGACATATAAAATCCTGTACGACACCCCATAGGTGAGAGATCAATTATCTCTACTTTTTTAGAATTTAAATGATCACGCATAAAACCTGCAAAAAGGTGCTCAAGGGTGTGAATCCCTCGACCATCCATTTTATCAACATTTGGTTTGTAAAAACGCAAATCATAGACCGTAATAGCATCTCCAGAAGGTGATTTCATTCCCTTCGCTTTTCGCACTGCAGGTGCTGGCATAATTGTGTGATCTACTGTGAATGAATCGAGTAATGGCATAAAAATATCCTTAATTTTAATTGAGCATATTGTAGCAAAAAAGTTTGATAAGAAATTGAAGAAAAAGATTAAAATGAAATAATCTAAAGAAATTTTAGATTTGTAGTAGATTGTGCAAAACTCAGTTTAAGGCTGTACTATAGTATACCGTAACTGAGTTTAGTGCACCCCAAGGGCACTTTGTCGCTTTGCTCGGGTGCAATGCTGAAGCTAGGACTTCAACTATACGCGAGCTTCTTCTCGGCGTTGTAAGTACGCCCAGTTCGCATCAACACGCTCTTGCCACTCTTTGATTAAGTATTTATACTCATCTTTGAAAAGGTGTTTAAAACGCCCTTGTGCGGCCATATACTCTTCAACAGGAACAACATTCTTAGGTCTGTATGTAATGTTAAGTTCATGGTTATCAATAATCTCATAAAGTGGGAAAACTAAAGAATCAGTTGCTAAATCTGTGATGTGCATTGTATCTTTTGGATCAAATTTCCACTCAGTTGTACAAGGAGAAACTGCATTAATAAATACTGGTCCCTCAACTGCCATACCATGTTGGATTTTTTTCACCATATCTTTCCATTTATTTGGCGCAACTTGTGCAGAGTATGGAATTTGGTGAGCAGCCATAATAGAAACCATGTCTTTTTTATTTTTTCTCTCACCATAACTTACTTTCCCTGCTGGTGCAGTTGTTGTACTTGATCCAATTGGTGTTGAAGATGAACGTTGTCCACCTGTATTTGCATAAACTTCATTATCTAAAACAACATACATCATATTGTGACCACGTTCCATACAACCAGAAATCCACTGAAAACCGATGTCATAAGAAGCACCATCACCACCAAAAGCTACAAACTTTGGATTACGCTCAGGCTGCTTAAGGCGGCCTTTTGTTTTAAGTGCATTATACATCGCTTCAGCACCTGCAACTGCAGTAGAACCATTCTCAAAACCAATATGAATCCAAGAAGCATCCCATGAAGTATATGGATATACCGCTGTACACACTTCCAAACACCCTGTTGAAGCAGCAAGAACTAAATCATCATTCGTTGCGTTTAACACTTCACGAACGATGATAGAGTGTGCACAACCCGGACAAAGAAGGTTTGCACCCTCAAAACGATCTGCTGATGTAGAAAACTCTTTTAAGTTTTTAATTTTTTTCATTTCACTCATAGTTTTCTCCTTATAAAAATGATAATTTCGGTCCACGAACACCGATGAATTGTTGTTGTGGTGTTGTGAGTTTTCCAGCATCAACATTTGCTTGTAATTGTGTATAAATTTCAACTAAATGTTTTTTCGTTAAGTCACGGCCACCAAGACCATACACAAAACCAGAAAGCATAGGATTTGCAGGTGTGTTGATTAAACAACCAGCAATTTCATTAAACAACATACCCGGAGCACCGTTTGGTGAACTTCTATCAAGTGCAGCAATCGCTTTTACTTCTTTCAGTGCTTCTGCAATCTCAAAAAATGGGAAAGGACGTACAACACGAAGCCCTACAACACCTGCTTTAATGCCTTTTTCTCTCATTTCACCCGCTACTTCACGAGCAGTTTCTACTGAAGTACCCATACAAACTACTGCAACATCTGCATCTTCCATGTCATACTTTTCAACAATGTTATATTTACGACCTGAGATTTTTTCAAAATCATCAAATGCAGCTTGAATTTTTGGTAAAACTTTTGTCATAAGGTCATTATGCTGACGTGCTTTATGCTCAAAGTGCCAATCTTCTTCCGTCTGTACACCATGTGTTACAGGATGCTCAAAATCAAGCATATCATTCATAGGTTTAAATTCCCCTACAAAACCATATGCAGTATCATCATCTAATGTATGCACACCTTGTGCAGTATGCGAAGTCATGAAACCATCTTGGTGTACCATACATGGAAGTCTTACATCATGATCTTCAGCAACTTTAAATGCTATAAAGTTCATATCGTATGCATCTTGAGGACAATACGCATCAAGTTGTATCCAACCACTGTCACGTCCAAGATACATATCTGAATGGTCACCGTTTACATTCAGTGGCGCAGCTAAGGCACGGTTCACAACATTGAGCACAATTGGTAAACGCATACCAGATGCTTGATAAAGTGTCTCTACCATCAGTGCAAAACCTTGGCTTGATGTCGCAGTAGCTACACGCCCACCAGCAGCAGCTGCACCAATACAACCACTCATCGCGGCATGTTCAGACTCAACCATTACAAATTCACCCTCAATAAGGTTATTTGCCTTCATGTTTCCATAACCCTCAACAATTGGAGTCGATGGAGTAATAGGGTATGCAGCAACAACATCTATTTGACACTGTCTCATTGCCTGAGAAGCTGCAAAGTTACCATCCCATACTTCAATATCTTTTAATTCGACTTTATCAAATGCCATCTATTTTTCCTTCTTTTCTTTTTCTGGCCAACCAGCGATTACTTCTTCTTCATCATCTTTTTCTGGGAACATTAAGAGTGATTTAGGGTTTGTAGGACAAACCTCAACACAAATTCCACACCCTTTACAGTGATCCATATCTACACCAATCATTTTTTTATCTCTAGAGATGATTGACAAATCTGGACAATAAACCCAACAAAACTGACAATCAATACAAAAATCTTTGTTAAAAACTGGTTTTTCAATTCTCCAATCAGCAACACTCGCACTAAAAGAGCTGTTTTGTGTATAATTTCTATCTTCTTGAAGTGTCCCAGCTATATCGCCTGCTTCACCTTCAAATGTACGAAGCATAGCTCCTATTTCAAATTCATCCCAACCTGTATTTGCCATATTAGTTCCTTATTTCACTTCATCATATGCACGTTGGATAGCCAACATATTTGCATCAACAATTTTTTGTGGTAATTTTGCGAGAATTCTTTTCATACTCTCTTTAAAAAATTCTATGTCATACATTTCAGAAATCTTCATAAATGCACCAAGCATTGGAGTATTTGGAATCGCACGACCAATTGTCTCTTGTGCAATCTTAATACAATCAACAGTATAAACTGTTTTTCCCTCGAGTTTAGGCTGAGAAGCAACGAGTTCTTCTGTACTCATGTGTGTAGTAATTATAAAAATAGTATTTTCTTTTGCATTTATAGTTACATCTGTCGTATATACAAGTGCTGGATCAATAACAAATACATAATCCGGCTCCATATATTTTTCATGATTCATAATAACTTCATCATTTACACGATTGTAAGCTGTCATGGCAGCTCCACGCTTAGCAGATCCATAAAATGCGAAAGCCTGTACATGCTTACCTGTTGTCGAAATTACATCTGCTAAACCTTTTGCACCTGTTACAGCACCCTGTCCAGCACGACTATGCCATCTAATCTCTAGCATATATTCTCCTTGAGTTTGTTAAGAAACATATTAAAAGTGTTTTCTATATAGTTCTATTTCTAGTATTTTAGGCAAGTCGCACTTAAATATAGCTTGATATTTTAACTCTAATCATTTTCTTAGTTTGAGTGTGAGTATTTTCTACTTTTCAAATATTGTACAGCTTCATATGCATTGGCTGACAAATGCTCTGTATAGTGTTGTAAATTTTTTATACTCCCATACCCGCATAACACACCAATAGCATTTATCTTTGCACTCTGTGCACTTTTAAGATCTAGCTCTGTATCTCCTATCATCCATACTTCTTTATCTGTTACAGCAAAGTGTTCAAGTGCTTTGAGAATAGGTTCTGCATTTGGCTTAGGCTTCTCTACATCTTCACGTCCAATTAAAACATCAAAATGATGCATGAGACCAAAGTTTTCCATTAATATCTTCGAATAAGCCCCTGTTTTTGTCGTGACAATGCCTAAACGAGCAAATTGGCTTGCTTGCTCGACTGCTTCTCTTGCGTTTTGTAACAAAAATGTTTTCTCTGTAGATATTTTTCTATAACACTCTTTATACCTCGCTACAAAATCCCAAACTCTCTCTTTTTCTACACCTAAATCTGCATACATGCTATCTAAAGGGTAACCTATAAGCGCTTTTATAGCTTCATCACTTGGTTGCGGGTAATGAAAAACATCAAAAGTATGATGAAAACACTCCAAAATTGCCTCTGTCGAGTCTATCAAAGTCCCATCTAAATCAAAAAGTATGATCACTACTATTTCTCCCATCGTATATAATTATGCCAAATACCCTGTAAACTTGGGTCTATATTTTTAATTTTTTTATTGACTGCTGTGATTGAGTTGGGGATGTATAAAAAAAGATAGGGATTATCATCTGTGATGATTTTAAACATCTCTTGCCATACTTTGCCTAATTTTTCTCTATCTATCATCGTCTGAGACTCTTCTATCATCCTATCAATCTTAGGGTTATGATACCCTACAAGATTAAAACCACCTTTTTTATCGCTATTGCTATGCCAAAACATATAAGGGTCTGGTGTAGGCGACAAGCCCCATCCCAATAAAACGGCATCAAATTTATGAGGAAACACTACCATATTTAAAAAAGCTTGCCACTCCATGACTCTAAGTGACACTTTGACACCAATTTGCTTGAGTTGGTACTGTATAATCTCGGCTGCATAGGGTCTAACAGGGCTTGAGTTTGATGTTACAATCTCAAATGTAAAAGGATGTTCTTGTGTGTAACCTGCTTTTTTAAGTAATGCTTTTGCTTGTTGTATGTCTCGTTTGGGAGCTTGAACTTGCTCGTTAAACGCAACTGTTCCCGGCAAAAAAGGGCCTGTACAAACTTTTGCATGGCTAAAAAAAAGAATATCAACGATCTTTTGCCTATCTATACCAAGAGAGAGTGCTTTACGCACATCTGGGTTTTGAAACTTCTTTAAACGCAAATTAAACCCAAGATACGTGTAGGAGAGTGTTATATTTTCATACATATTAAATTTCTCAAAGAAGGCTTTATTAAGCTGTCTCTCATAGGCCATTGGTTCTACATTTCCAATGTCTAATGCAGAAGACTTCAACATTAAAAACCGTGTAAGTGGATCAGCTATGACATGAAAAGAGATTGTGTCTATCTTCGCTCTGCCTTGGAAATAATCATCAAATGCTGTGAGTTCAATATTTTTCGAATATTCAAGTTGTGTAAGCTTGTAAGCCCCTGTTCCTATAGGATGTGTATTAAACTTTGCACTCATAAAGTTTTTTTCATCTTTTAAAATATGCTCAGGGAGAATTCCCATCATCCAAGTCTCTAATGCTTTAAAGTATGGTTTCTTATAAATAACTTCTACAGTATACTCATCAAGTATTTTCACACTTTTTACAAAACGAAACCCTGCACTATAAGGGGACACTACCTTTGGGGATATGAGTGTTTTATAAGTAAAAAGCACATCTTTGGCACTAAACAGCTCTCCATCATGCCATTTTACTCCATGTTTAAGTTCAAATATCAAAGTAACCTTATCTTTAAAATAAAACTTTTGTGCTAAATCGCCTATAATATTTTTGGACTCTTTATCATACTTCACCAAACCATTAAACAAAAAACTGGCAATCTCAGAAGAACTCGAATCTGTCGCTAAGAGAGGATTTAAACGCGATGGGTTTGCAGAAGTTGCAAGATGGAGTGTAGAAGCACTCAACTCGAATGCAAATAATAGTAGAAAGAGAAAAAAAAATTTCACAACACACCCCTTTTTTATGAGGTGTATTATATATTAAATTGTATTAATTAGACTCTATTTTTCTGCCATAAAGTTTTTGTATTGGACGTTCATTCTCTGTATAGTACTTTCTAAAATGCTCAATCTGTGCAGCAGAAGCTGTTTTTGGATTTTTCAAGAGGTACCATTGCACATTTTCCGTACATGGTGGTGTTGTAAAAGAACCTAAGTAATGATAATACGCAGAGCTGTTTTCTGGTAACAAATCTTGAGGATTTAATCTAGTCTTATCGCCTACATTGTTTATGATTGTATCTAAAATTGGACTTGCTTTTCCTTTTGTAAAGAAAACAGCTACAACAGCATACTGTTTTGTTTTTGGATTTTGATGTACCATATGAGCTACCATATCATACTGCTTCCCATCAACTGTATGTTCAGATTTTCCATGAAAATGAAATTGCAACAATTGAAAAGTTTCTCCATTAAAAGTGATTGTTCCTGCTTTTTCTGGTGTCACTTTAATAGAGTGTCCATTATCAACAACTTTTGCCATTGTATTTATATCTGCATCTATTTGGAGTCTGTATCGGCTATCCATTGCGACTGTTTGACTCGATGCAATGTTAATTGGCGACTGTG
>JALWON010000397.1 GCA_027083475.1 Sulfurimonas sp. | reverse complement strand
CATTACAAACATTTTGCCCGCGTTGTTTCATAAAAATATGTGCCTCGACAACTTTTTTGTGCATCTCTTTTGAGCTCATCGATGCTGTGTCTGTTGGCATCACATTTTGCATCACCACATTGATGTCGATTCTATCTAAAAAGGGATCAGAGAGTCTATTTTTATACCGTGCGATTTCCACATCACTGCAGCGACACTCTTTTTGTGCATGAAGTAGATTTCCACATGGGCATGGATTCATCGCCCCTATAAAAAGAAAATTTGCAGGGTACTCTACCTTGGTATTGACACGTGAAATACGAATTTTATTATCCTGCATTGGTTCTCGCAAAGACTCCAGCACAGGCTTCGCAAAGTGTGGGAGTTCATCAAAAAAGAGTATCCCCTTATGAGCAAGACCAACTTCCCCAATTTTTGCCTTAAAACTCCCACCTCCAAATACGGCAGCATTAGTAGCACTACAATGCACAGCACGCAAACTCCGCCTCGGTGCAAATAATGGTTCCCTATCATCTAAAACATCCAATTTGGCACTCTCAAGAATATCACTTACAGTCATTGGTGGTAAAATGTACTGCATTCTTGTCGCTATCATACTTTTACCACATCCTGGACTCCCTTCAAAAAGGATATTATGAAATCCACTTGCTGCAATAAGAGCAGCTCTTTTTGCCACTAACTGTCCTTTCACATCAAGAAAATCTTCAGGATACTCTTTCATATAGAAATATTGTTCATTTTGTATCTTATAGGAGGGATAATTAATAGCCTTTTGCATACTGTTTGGATGCTGTGAATCTTGATTTTTTAACAAATGCAAGGCTTTTTTTAAACTTTTTACACCATAAAATGCAATGTCAGGGATATTAGACAACTTCTCTAAAGCATCAAAAGGAACAATAGCCTTGTGGATTAACTTTTGATTTGCAAGCGATAAAATAAGTGGATATAAATAAATATTCTCTTTGACACTCCCATCTAAACCCAACTCACCAAATACAAACCACTCATCCAACACAGCATCACTACTGTTGAGTAAAATCAACAGTGCTATACTTAAATCAAAATGACTGCCTGTTTTATTGGGAATATCACTTGGTGATAAAGAGATAGAGATACGTTTTGGAGGAAATTTAAATTCGTTGGTAAGCAGTGCTGATTTGACTCGCTCTTTCAAATCACTTGACATACTACTTGAGAGGCTTCCAACAACACTAAATGAGGGTAAACCTTTGGTAAGTGTTGCTTCAACATCAATCACTTTTGCATCAATACCAACATATGTGGCACATAAAAGTTTTTTCATAACAGACACCTCTCTCAAGTTTCTGTTATACTACTACAAAGAGGAAACAAAAGTCAAAAATATGACATTTTGAAATATTTTAGCTCTTTTTACGCTCTTTTAACATCTTTTTGTACTCCTTTTCAAACTTCTTGCGTTTTGCATAAGAGAGTTTATCTATGAAGAGTATTCCCTCAAGATGATCTATCTCATGTTGAATAGCGATGGCTAAGAGTCCTTCTGCATGCAGTTGCATCGTATTGCCATCTCTGTCTTGATAGTTAATACTGATTTTCTCGTAGCGTTTAATGTCTTCATAAAACTTTGGTACACTCAAGCACCCTTCTTGGTAGAGGCTCTCACCACTTTTATCAGTAATAACGGGATTAATAATCTCTAAAAGATTTTCAGGAGGCTGTTCTCCATCTTCATCTGGAATATTCAAAATAAGGGCACGGATGGCATAGCCTACTTGAATTGCAGCAAGCCCAATGCCGTTGGTGTTCATCATCATCGGATTCATTGCATCTAGCAGTTCATGCAAATCCTTGTCAAATGCAGTCACTTCTTTGGAGACTTGGCGTAATCTTTTATCTGGATACTCAACGATAGTTAATTTCATTTACACCCTCAAAGAGACCGCATAGTCACATGTTTCATCTTTATACGAATCCTCTACCCCTTTTAAAGCACTCACAATCATCTCTTCAACAGAGTAAATTGCATCTATATTTGTCACACCGATAGCAATTTGCAATTTTATCTCTCTATCGGCTAAAAAGAAGTTAGAATTCGCAACCAGTTCACACAATCTATGGCTCGCTTTTTTTGCACTTTCTATATCTGTATGCTTTAAAAGCATCGCAAACATTCCATTCCCATAATGAGCGACAACATCGCTGCGTCTGGATGTTTTCAAAACCAAACGGGCTAATGTTTTTGTCATCAAAATAATCGCTTTTTCATTGGCAACCTCTTTTTTCAAAACTTTTGAGAGTTCCAAAAAGATTAAAGAGCTTTGATGCTGAAATTCACCAACTTGTTTCGACTCTTTTTCAATACGAGCGAGCAAATAGCGTTTATTATAAATACCAAATTGATTATCAAAAATCGTTTCATTCTCTACATTTTTAATAATCGCAGCTGTTTCATCATAAACAGTTTTCATCTGTGTTGTTTGGGCTTTTAAAATATTTTCAAGTTTTGTTACATCTTCACCTAAGAGATTTAAAATATTTCTTGCTTGTGATATGTCTTCTTTATTGTTCAGTTCTGCTTTTCGTTTTTCGAGGATTTTTGTCATCAAAGACATATTTTTATAGAGTGTTGCCACAGAGGAGAGGATAGTCTTTACATGAGCAAAACCTTTTTTGATGCTTTTTTCAAGCTCCATTGTTGTTTCATCATCATTACTATCTTCTAGTTCCAAAATAGATATAACATCTTTTTTGAAATTTTCGTTTTTTTCTTCTAAAAGTCTATCAAAGTAGAGAGAAAAGTTATTGGGAGTTGGCGGTAAATTATCTGCTATGAGATTATCGAGTACTTCTTGAGAGTAGAGTTCAAGCTCACTTGCAGGAGATGCTTCTACCCCTGCTGCTTTTGAGGATGCTTTCTTTTGAGTCTTTTGTTTTGCCCCAATGTCATTACGAACTTTACTCTTAATTGTGCCTGCCATACTGTAATCCTTACTCTTTATCGTTCTTTACTAAAACCTCATCAATCATGCCATAGGCTTTTGACTCCTCAGCACTCATAAAGTTATCACGATCTGTATCTTTTTCAATGACTTTTATTGTTTGCCCTGTATTTTTTGCCAAAATACCATTGAGCTCTTTTTTCATGCGGAGAATCTCTTCTGCTTGAATCTGAATATCACTTGCCTGCCCTTGAGCCCCACCCAAAGGTTGGTGAATCATAATACGTGCATGTGGCAATGCATAGCGTTTGCCTTTCTCTCCTGAAGAGAGTAAAAATGCACCCATAGAAGCAGCCTGTCCTATACAAATAGTCGCAACATCTGGACGAATATAGTTCATTGTATCAAAAATAGCCATTCCTGCAGTCACAACTCCACCCGGAGAGTTAATATAAAAATAAATATCTTTTTCAGGATCCTCTGCTTCTAAGAATAAAAACTGTGCCACAATAGTAGAAGCCACCTGATCATTGACTTCACCACTCAACATTACAATTCTATCTTTAAGTAAGCGAGAGTAGATATCATAAGAGCGTTCACCACGCCCTGTTTTTTCAACTACATAAGGAATATAACTCATAATCTATGCTTCTATTTTTGTATTTAAAAGCCCAGAGAGTACTCTGTCTTCTACCATTGACATTTGGATAGCAGGAATGTATCCAGCCTCTTTATACTGCTCATATGCTTTTTGTGGATCTTGCCCTGTTTGCATCGCCTCATAGTAAATAGTTTGCATCACTTCTTGTTCTTCTATTTTAATGCCTTTTTCTTGTGCTAAAGCATCAATAATGAATGTAGCACGCACACTTTGGCTTGCTTCTTCACGGAAACTCTCACGGAGTTCAGTCAATTTATCAGCATTGTCACGAAGCTCTTGAATCTCTTCTTCACTCATGCTTCCTGCTTTTTTGTTCACAGCCATATCAATCTCTTGATCAACAACAAATGCAGGTAAGTCAAAACTAATTTCACTCACAAGTTTACTTAAAAGTGCTGGTTTTAAATCTTCGTTATAAAGTTTTGCAAGTGCTTCACTCTCCATTTGTAAACGTACTTGTTCTTCAAGTTTTGCAAGATCTGCTGCTTCATCACCTGGAAGTAATTTTTTTGCAAGTTCATCATTGATTTCAACTTCTTCTTTTACTTGTACTTGATTAACTTTTACTTTAAACTCTGCATCTTTACCTGCTAAATGCTTTGCACTATACTCCTCTGGAAATGTTACTTTAACTGTTACCTCTTCGTCACGTTTTACACCAATGAGCTGATCTTCAAAGCCTGGAATAAACTGCCCCGAACCAAGTTCAAGTGCGAAACCTTCTGCTTTGCCACCTTCAAATGCTTCCCCATCAACAAAACCTTCAAAATCTATAACAGCAGTATCGCCTTTTTTCATCATACGGTTGCGTTTGATGTCTACTAAAGGTGCTTGTTGTTCTGCAATCTCTTGTATACGAGCCGTCACATCTTCTGCACTTACCTCTGGTTTTGTAAAATCAGGCACAAGTGCATCTACACCACTTAAATCAATCTCTGGACGCATTGCTACTTTTACAGTTACATCAATTTTATCATCACTTTTATCAAATTGCGTAATATTTGGTTCACCAATTAAAGACTCATTTGCAATCTCTAATGCTTCTAAACCTTTTGCTAAAACCTCACGAAGTGCTTCAGCTTCTGCATCTTCAACGAGTTTTTGTCCATACTGTTTCTTTATAATGGCAACAGGAACTTTCCCTTTACGAAAACCTTGTACATTTGCAGTTTTTGCAAGTTGTTTTGCTATTTTTTCTATATTTGCATTTACTTCTTCTGTTGTGATTGTTGCTTTAATTTCAGCATTTGCACCGTCAATTTTGTTTGATGTAATTTCCATCTATGTCCTTTTATCTGTGAGTGATACCACTATTATTTTGGGCAATAATACCAAAAAAGTGCTTAATTTTTACAAGAATTGGATGTAAAATTGAGCAAAAGTAGCCATACGACAGCTATATCTATCATCACATCTGCAAAATTAAATACAGCAAAATCAAAACCACAGTGCCAATAGACCATATCGACAACACCCTCACGAATAAAGCGGTCGTAAATGTTAGAAAAGGCACCCCCAAGTAACAGTCCCGCAGGAAAGGCATAGCAAATTTTTTGTAAATAAAAAACATAGGCTAACACACCGCCCACAAGAAGTAGTTGTATGTATTTGAGATACTCTGCTAAAAAAGCAAACATTGAAAATGCAACACCCTTGTTGTAAACAAGAATGAGATCAATACACTCCGTATAATACCGAAAGCCTTCAACAAAGAGGGTTTTTATATTTTGATCAATGATAAACACACCTGCCAAAGCAAAAAGCAAAATGGCAGATAAACGCAGATTATGATTAATCATCAAGTGCTTTTTTCAAAAACTTTTCTAACTCTTCCATCGCAAGATTCATTTTGATAGCATCTTTTGCCTCAAGTAAAATACGAAGCTTGTTTTCTGTACCCGAATAACGAATAAGGTGACGGATATTATCTGCATCTAATTTTTTCAAGATTGCATCTAAGCCCTCAATGGATTCTAAAGGTTTTTTTGTTTGCACTTTTAAATTCACAAGTTTTTGTGGGTACAATTCAAATGGACGCAACACTTCTGAAGCTGGTTTGTTTGACTCCAATACGAGTGCAAAAACTTGCAAAGCACTCATCAGTCCATCCCCTGTTTTTGCATAATCATGCAAAATAATATGACCACTCTGCTCCCCACCAAAGTTAATCTTTTTCTTTTTCATCACATCAAGAACATTTTTATCACCAACATTTGAACGATGCAGTGTCAATTTATTGGCTGAGAGATAATCTTCTAATCCTTGGTTACTCATCACTGTCGCAACCATTCCTTTGCCTTTTAGTGTGCCTTTTTTATTTAAAGCAACAGCCAAAGCCCCTAAAATTTGATCGCCATCAACAACCTGCCCTTTTTCATCAACAACAATCAATCTATCGGCATCGCCATCGAGTGCAATTCCAATATCAGCACGGTATTTAAGCACACTTCCTTCTAAATCTTTCGTATGCAAAGCCCCGCAATCTTCGTTAATGTTGTAGCCATTTGGTTTATTGTTAATCACAATCAAATCTGCCCCTAACTCTTCAAGAACAGTAGGTCCAACTTTATGCCCTGCACCATGTGCTGTATCTAAAACAATGCGCATACCTTGGAGTGTGAGATTGAGTGGGAATGAATTTTTTAAATTTACAATATAGCGTCCAATCACATCTTCAATACGCTTAGATCGCCCAATCTCTTTAAAGGTCTCTTGTGTGAAACGGATTGTGCTCTCATCAAAATATATCTTCTCAATAGCAAGCTCTACATCTTCATTGAGTTTATCCCCATGAGCATCAAAGAACTTAATCCCGTTATCTTCAAAAGAGTTATGTGAAGCACTGATCATAATCCCCGCATCACAACGCATATTTTCTGTAATAAACGCAATAGCAGGAGTAGGCATAGGACCAATTTGCACAACATCATACCCCACCGCAGTCAATCCGCTTACAATTGCATTTTCAATCATATACCCACTAATACGGGTATCTTTCCCAACCAAAATTTTCTTTGTTTTTGAGTGTTGCTTAAAGTAAATCCCTGCTGCCATTGCAACTCGCATTGCAAGTTCTGCTGTTAAAAAAGTTCCCGCTTGACCACGTACTCCATCTGTACCAAATAATTGTGCCATTTTGCATCCCCAATAGTTAAATTAGCATATCTTAGCACTCTTTAACTTAATTTTAATTATTTTTAAGCTATTATTTCGCACTTAAATTCCAAAAAGGACTCATTACATGGCAAATCACAAGTCATCGATTAAGAGAATTCGTCAAACAATCGTTCGTACAGAGCGTAATCGTTTTTACAGAACTCGTCTTAAAAATATCGTTAAAGATGTAACTTCTGCAGTAGAAGCAGGAAATAAAGAAGAAGCTACTGCAGCATTTAAAGTTGCTAACCAACAAATTCACAAATTTGTAAGTAAAGGTATTTTGAAAAAAGCTACTGCAGCTAGAAAAGTTAGTCGTCTACATAAATCTGTAAACGCAATATAATCAGAGCATACTATTATGCTAGCAGATAAACTAACACCGTTTATCACCCGCTACAATGAACTTAGCGAACTGCTAAGTTCACCTGACATCACTTCTGACATCAAGCGTATGACAGAACTCTCTAAAGAACAATCCAATCTTCTACCAATTGTTGAAAAAGCAAAAGAGTACCAAACACTCATACAAGATATTGCTGATACCAAAGAGATGCTCAGTGATGATGAAATGGGTGAGATGGCAAAAGAGGAACTCAAAGAACTAGAGCCTCAAAAACCATTAATCGAAGAAGAGATTAAGCTACTCCTCCTCCCAAAAGACCCCAATGATGACAGAAATATCATTGTAGAACTTCGTGCTGGAGCGGGTGGTGATGAAGCTGCTATTTTTGTAGGCGATTTATTTGATGCTTATACTCGCTATGCAGATCTTCGAGGCTGGAAAATTGAACTTATCTCAACTTCTCCTTCTGAAGCAGGTGGCTACAAAGAGGTCACTGCCCTCATTAAAGGGGAGCAAGTCTATAGCCGCTTAAAATATGAAGGAGGCACACACAGGGTACAGCGTGTTCCAACTACAGAGTCACAAGGGCGTGTCCATACCTCTGCAATTACCGTTGCTGTTATGGCTGAAGTGGATGATGTTGAGATACAAATCAATGAAAATGATCTTAAAATTGATGTCATGCGATCTTCTGGATGTGGGGGACAATCAGTCAATACAACGGACTCCGCAGTCAGAATTACTCACCTCCCTTCAGGACTTGTTGTAACAAACCAAGATCAAAAATCGCAACACAAAAATAAAGAAAAAGCGATGAAAGTACTTAAGGCAAGACTCTATGATTTAGAGATGCAAGAGCAACAGTCAGAAAATGCGGCTGAACGTGCTGCCCAAGTAGGCACAGGGGACAGAAGTGGACGCATTAGAACCTATAACTACCCACAAAACCGTATGAGCGACCATAGAATCAACCTCACACTCTATCGCCTCAATGAGATTATGAGTGGTGGACTTTTAGATGAAGTGATTGAACCACTTATCGCCGATAATCAAGCAAAAATAGTAGAAGCAGCTGGGCTTTAAGCCTGAGCTTCCCACTCTGTATTAAAGGTATTTACCACCTCTCCCATAAAAGTAATTGTTCTCTCATTCACTCCTAGGTAGAGTGTCTCACCACTTGTTGGATAGACTTCTATATGTTCACTCACTCTCTTCTCTTGGAATGCTCTATAAAAACAAGCAGCCATCCCTGTACCACAAGCGAGTGTCTCATCTTCAACACCGCGTTCATAAGTACGTACTCGAAGGTTCTCACCAACTAACGCCATGTTATTCACGTTAGCGTTATACTTATAACGCAACTCTCGTGCCTCTTCAACACTAAACTCTTCGATATTATCAGTAAATCTTACTAAGTGTGGCACACCCGTGTTAATGAGCCACCATGACTTTCCATTGTACTCTATGCTTGTGTCTATAATCTCTGGAGGAGTAAGCTCACTTAACACCATAGCACTTTTTTTATCTCCCTCTTCAACTCTTGCATTTATAACCCCTGCCCCTGTTAAAAACTGCATCTCTTGAGGTGCAAGCTTATGTGTGTATGCATAGTGTGCACATGCACGACTCCCATTCCCACACATATCTGCATGACTTCCATCAGCATTATAAAACTGCCACTCAAAGTCATACTGTTCATGCGGTACAACAACAATCAAACCATCCGCCCCTATGCCATTGTGACGGTGACAGAGTGTTTTTGCAAGTTCTGTTCTATCTTCTTTTCTATCAGAAGTAAAAAGAACAAAATCATTCCCATTTGCACTGTATTTTGCTACTTTCATAGGTATTTCTCCTTAATTTTTTCAACAAATCGCTCACACTCATCCTGTAAATGTTTCAAATCTTTTGAATTATCAATCACCCAAGTGGCACGGGCACGTTTCTCTTCTATAGGTAACTGTGTTGCTATTCTTTTTAAAGACTCCTCTTTGGAGTAGCCATTGCGTTTCATAAAACGTTCAAGTTGCACTTGAGAAGGTGTAAAAACTACTACACTCTCTTTAATATCGTAATTGTTATTTTCAAAAAAGAGTGGGATATCTATAAGATAAGGGAATTTCAGTCTATCTTGTTTTTCGCTGCGTTTTTCAATCTCAGCTTTTATCTTTGGATGCAAATATGCTTCTAAAGTTTTTTTTGCCTCTGCATTAGAAAAAATAAGTTCTCCTAACTTGGCACGATTGACTTTTGAAAACTTTAAAAACTCTTTGCCAAAAGTATCTTCAACCCAAGCCACCGAAGCATCCAAAATTTCATGAGAAATTGTATCGGCATCTATGACTCGCATACCATTGAGCAATAAAAGTGAAGCTACTGTACTTTTTCCAGTAGCAATACTCCCTGTCAATGCAATAGCATACTCATAGGCCATTAGTTTTTAATAACACCTAAATAGTCCTTACGTACATTGTTTCCCATAGCAAATGCAGCAGGGTGTACATCACAGTTATAGTACTCCAAATCATCCAGCATATCTGCACGGTGTAAAATAATATCAGCCGTTGGGTGATACTCTTTTGATGCGAGAAGTGCAGTTTGCCCATTGCCTATAGCAAAGGGCATAATGATTTTTGTATATTTTGCTAAAACTTCCATCATTTTTGTATTGGCATCAATATCATCAAGTGGAGCATGGGTGCTCACAAGGAGTCCATCTTCTTTTAAAATGCGATTATAATGGGCTAATACTGCAGCATCTGACTCCATTTCAGAAATCACAACATCATAAGCGGCATCTTTCAACTCACGAAGTGCATTCATATTTGCCGAAATAACATCACAAGAGACACTCTCATGCTTTTGCACTTGTGCTATAAGTCCTGCAGCATCATCGCTGACAATCAGAATATTTTCAGGGTTTTTGTTTGTACATAATGGTGTATGCACCATCATCTCATTATAGATAAAATCTTTCATAATTAATCTTTCCTTTTATTAGCGCGATTCTATCCACTTTTGGATTAATTTTACTTAATGTAGCTATAATTACACAATATTTATAAAAACTTAAAGGTAAAAAGATGGATGTAAACAAAATTAGAAAAATATGTAGACCTATAAGAATTGTTGTAGGACTCGTCCTGATTGCAGTAGGATTCTTTACAGGAATTGCATGGTTTTATTTAGGTGTAGTTCCTCTTATAGCTGGTCTTACAAATTTTTGTCCATTATGTATTATTACAAAAAAATGCGACCTCCCTCAAAATAATCTGCCGGAGCTGTAAAATGAGTCAAATATCATATAAAGATGCTGGTGTAGATATAGATGCAGGAAATAGTTTTGTAGAAAACATTAAACCCCTTGTCAAAGCAACAAAAATTCCTGGTGTTATGGGTGGCATAGGCTCTTTTGCGGGTGCATTTGAACTTCCAACTGGTTTTAAAGAGCCTGTTATGCTTGCAGCAACAGATGGAGTAGGCACAAAACTCAAACTCGCAATAGACAGTGGAATTCACCATACGGTTGGTATTGACTTAGTTGCAATGTGTGTCAATGACCTACTTTGTAATTTTGGAACACCCTCTTTTTTCTTAGATTATTATGCTACTGGAAAGTTAGATGTAATCAATGCTACAAATGTTGTCGCAGGCATTGCAGAAGGGTGTAAACGCAGTGAATGTGCACTTATCGGTGGCGAGACTGCTGAGATGCCAGGAATGTACTCTGAAGATGATTATGATCTCGCTGGTTTTGCCGTAGGTGTTGCAGAAAAATCAGAAATGGATAGAGTGAGTCTTGTTCGTGCTGGGCATAAACTTATAGCACTCCCAAGTTCTGGATTGCATTCAAATGGTTTCTCACTTGCAAGAAAAGTTCTTTTTGAAAAAATGGGGATGAAATTTGAAGATGACTTTAATGGCAAACCACTCATTGAAACACTTTTAGAACCAACAAATATTTATGTGAAAACATTTAAAACACTTAAGAATGAGATTGTAGCGATGGCACATATTACAGGTGGAGGCATTGTTGAAAACCTTCCTCGAGTACTTCCTGAGAACTTAATGGCTGAAGTGCAAAAAGATGCTATTAAAGTACTTCCTATTTTTGAATTGATGGCTGAACATGTAGAAAGAGATGAGATGTTTAGAGCATTTAATATGGGTGTTGGAATGGTACTTGTAGTTGAAGAAAAAGATGTTGCAACCGTGCTTTCACAAACTGATGGTTATATAATTGGTGAAATTAAAGAAGGAAAACGCGGAGTAAAAATGGTATAAAAACAAGTGCTGCATTGCGATGTAGCACACTCTTCATTCTTTGGAAAATCAAATAAAATTGTAAATTTAATAGTAAAAATAAAATACAAAACAAATAAAAATTTAATTGGGAAAAAGTAATTAATAAAAAAGAGAAAGACAAACTAGGCAGCGACCTACATTTCCACACCTGAAAGGTGCAGTATTATCAGCGAAGAGGGGCTTAGCTTCTGGGTTCGGAATGGGACCAGGCGTTTCCCCCTCTCT
>JALWON010000396.1 GCA_027083475.1 Sulfurimonas sp. | reverse complement strand
TTCGCAGCCGTGATGGACAAGCTTTGTTAGAGCAGAAAGATGCCAAGGTTGATTTGGCTTTGATTCCCTTTGTGCGTTTAGGGCATCTATTAAAAGACACCCCTGTGCATCAGATAGAGGACTTTAGTGAACTCGTCTCTCTCTTGCAGAAACAGGTGACCCCGACCCAACTGATTCTAGATGCCGATGCCTTTGAGCTGATGGTTGATGGCAAGACTGTGGAAATGAGTCCTGTCAATTTTGCCTTCTACTACTGGCTGATTCAGCGACAAATGGCAGGTAAAGAGCCGATCATTACGCCACATGATAATGAGCCAAGTCAGGAGTATGCGGAGGAGTTTCTGTCGCTCTATGATTCATTAGCGGGAGATCGTTTTGATATTGAGAAAACACAAAAAGGGCTCAAGCAAGGGATGGATGCCATCTTTATCCGAGATCGAAAATACAGAATCAATAAAGAACTCAATGAACAATTGGCACTCAAAGCCGAACCCTTCCTCGTTATTTCCCAGAAAGATCCTGAACTCAATCGCAATCGTTATTTTGTGGATATCCAACCTGAACAAGTGAAAATAATCTAATCATAAATTCATTGTTGTTTTAAAATTTCCTCGTTCCCACACTCTGGCGTGGGAATGTTGACCATACTTCTCGTATTTTCAATATCTCTCAAGTAGTTGTATGGGCTCCCTTGCTGTCTCAGTTGACTGATTCATTTGGCGCTTTATATTTTTACTAGTCCAGAAAATTATGAGCACTCTTTAGGTGTGGGAACCAAAATATGATGAATTTAAAGAGTTTTGTACTACTTTTTTCAGTGGTACTTTTTTTAAAACTTTTATACCCTATGAGTTGTTTTGTTTGGGGTGTGTTTCTATTGATTTTTTATTTGATTGGTCGTGGTCAATTTGAGATTTTGTATCAATATAAGAGATGTTATGCCAACTGTTTTTATAATAAAAATTCTTGGATCTTTACATGGGTAACTAAAAAATCCTTAGTGATACTTTTTAGTGGCTTGATTGCACTGCCTTTGAGTCTTTCACTAATGAGTTTTGCAGCTTTGGCTGACTTTTTTGATTTTGCTTTTATGCTACTTTCAATGGTCATCACCTCCATAGGTTTTATATTTTTTGAGAAATTCTTTCATAAACATGTAACAGATAAAGTGAACAAAATTGTGGCAAAGCGTATGACTGTACTATTGAGTATGTTGATAATGGTGCTCATTTACTATTTGGCTTCTTATTATGTGATACCTGTTCCACAATATTTAGATCCGACTTCTCTAAACCATACCATTGAACTTGCGTCTAAAGAAGTGGGGTCTACCTGTTCTGTGACCAATTATTTCTTAAAGTTTATGCATGAATTTGATGCAATCAGTTGGTTTGGTATGACTATGGCTTCAAAATCTATTGATAGTGATTATTTTATCAAGCTATTATGGGTTATATTTTTTATTAACCATGCGCTGGTTTTTGCAGCTTTAGCACGCCTACAGTTAGAATTTTTAACAATCCTTCAAATAAAACAGACACAATAGACATTTATGAATGCACATAATAAAAAACTCCCTATCACTACAAAACAAGCACAAACCGATCAACAGGATCTTCCCGCTAATATTCCAGAAAAAAAACAATTAGCGACTGTATTTAATAGGTCATTTTGGGGTGTGATTATTCTTTTTATACTTATAACAGGGTCTTTATATATTATAGGTACCTTAAATAAAAATGATGAAGCGCTTGAGCTAGCCAGAAATGTTCAGCTAATTTCTGATGAGTCTTTAGAGAAGATGAGTCCTATCATGGCTAAAGTATATCGGAAGTTAGACTTTATGGATTATCCTGATGAGTTTAAACAAGATGTTTCTGATTCTGTCGATAAGGCGTTTGTTCCAGTCTATGCTAATGTGTCTAAATTTGCAGATCTACATTATTCTGTTAAAGGAGCTTATGTCGAGCTTTTTTCCTATGCTGCTGGTGACTTAGAAAGAAAAATTCAAGATATTTTATTTGAGGAGTTTAATGATTCAGCGCTTGCCTCTCAAATTAATATTCTCTTAACCGATACCTTGAAGTCTATGGCTGTACAAACGGCTCAAAAGGAAATTGAGGTACAGGGTATTCCAGTGCAAGATCAGCAAGTTCTTAAGCAGATCATTGATCAAACCATTAAAAATCAAATATCGAATTTCCGTTCAGCACAAATTGTTGGTTTTGGTGCCGCTGGAGCGGCATCAGGTGCGGCTTTGACAAAGACATTCGGCGGGACAGCTGGAATTATCGCAAAACGCCTTTCCCAAAAGCTTGCAACTAAAATGGTTACAAAATTTGCTGTAAAAAAGGCTGGCAGTGTTCTAACTTCTGTCGCTACAGGTGTTGCTGCTGGAGCCGCAGGAGGTTCGGTCTTCCCCGTTGTGGGGACAGCTGTTGGAGGCGCCATAGGTGCTGTTATAGGCTGGATAGGGGTTGATAGCGCTTTTGTTGCTGCAGATGAATATTTAAACCGAGATGAGTTTGAAAAAACCTTAATCAACTTAATTACCGAACAAAAAAATCAGCTTAAAAAACAATTACTTCAACAAGCAATCCAGATTAAAGCTCAACTAAGTAAGGATGCTCAAACACTCATTCAAGGTAAATCCCCTGCTGAAATTCTAAAAGAGACAAAACCATGAAGGGAGTAGTATATCAATACGCCATAAGAATTTGAAACTCACTCCTACATAGAATGCAACCTTTCTCATAGCCATGCTGTATCAGTTTGCACCTCAGGCACACGGAAGCTCAAAATATCAAAAATAATTTCCAAAAAATTCCAAAATTCCTAGTCCCGCAATGCTTAAAATGCTAAAATATCCTTATGAAACATTATCTTATCTGTTTCGATATTCAACACGACCGCACCCGTCGAAGGCTCTCCCGCCTGCTCGAAAAATACGGCATGCGAGTACAAGGCTC
>JALWON010000395.1 GCA_027083475.1 Sulfurimonas sp. | reverse complement strand
GGAGATCATATTATATGAGAAACTACGAAAACCTAGTAATCGTAAAACCTACATTTACTGCAGAAGAAATCAATGCAAGCATCAAAGCTGTTGAAGAAGTAATCACTTCAAACGGTGGAGAAATCGCTGCTACAAGTCCTATGGGAATGAGAAAATTAGCTTACCCTATCAACAAAAACGAACGTGGTTATTTCCATGTAATCTACTATACAATTGCACCTGCTGCAATCGCTGAAATTGAGAGACGTTTCCGTATTAACGAAGATTTACTTCGTTTTGTTACTATTAAGTACGATACAAATCGTGAAGTTGCTGCATTTAATGCGCTTGTTGAAAAAGCAAAAAAAGCGTCAGAAGCTCCAAAAGCAACTGAAACAAAAGAGACAGAAGCTCCAGCGCCACAAGAAGAAGTAGCAGCTGAAACTGAAACAACTGAAGCGGCAGCTGAGTAATTAGCAAACGCAAAATTGTAAGGAAAATTCATGTTCAATAAAATCATTTTAGTTGGGAACCTCACACGTGACATCGAACTCAGATACTCTCAGGCGGGTATGGGTATAGCAAATACTGCTATCGCGACAAGCCACAAATTCACTCAAAATGGTGAGAAAAAAGAGGAAGTCTGTTTTGTAGATATTACCTTTTTTGGTAGAAGTGCTGAAGTTGCTAACCAATACCTTCGTAAAGGAAGTAAAATCCTTGTAGAAGGACGATTGAAACTTGACTCATGGGTAGACCAAAGTGGACAGAAACGATCAAAACACTCTGTAACAGTTGCAACAATGCAAATGCTTGACTCGAAAGGGAGTAATCCTGAGGGTGGGTATAATAACCAAATGCAAAATGGTGCTCAAGAGAATTACAATGCACCTATGCAGGGGCAACAACAAAGCTATCAAGCACCAGCACAGCAGCAAAGTTACCAACAACCTACACAAGGGCAACAACAGAGCTATCAACCACAACAGCAACAACAACAAAGTTATAACAACCAAGCAAATACACAAAGCCGTGAAATGCCAAGTTCTAACTCAGTACCTGTGATTGATATTGATGAAGATGAAATTCCATTTTAGAAATAGATTATAAATAAAGGATATAACATGTCAGAAAAAAGAAAATATAAAAAAAGATATTGTAAGTACTGTGAAGCAAAAGTTGATTTCATGGATTATAAAGATGTAGGAGCACTGCGTTTCTCACTTTCAGAAAGATACAAAATCATGCCACGTCGTTTAACAGGAAACTGTAAACGTCACCAAGATATGATTTCAGTAGTGATTAAACGTGCTCGTGCAGCTGCATTAGTTCCATACACTGTAACTCGTAAGCAAGTTGTCACACAACCATTTGAAAACTTAAAATAGTTCTTCTAAAAGTCCCTTTTTTGGGACTTAAGCAAATCAAAACCCATTCTAAAACTTCAACAATTTCATATTTTTTTATCATATTATTCATACAAATAAACTAACTCTTGTTTCTTCTTCTACTTAATTAGTAAGCACCAAGTAAAAATAATAACTAGTTACATTTCTACACAGTTATATATATTGTTGTTTTTAATGTTTTAATGATTGTATTTTAAGATAAAAAAATAATATAATTGTTTAATCTTAAATTATAAAGGGGTTTATTATGAATTCAAAAAGAAGTCTCAGTCTATTAATTACTGGTGCTTTAAGTGCTGGTTTTGTTGGATGTGGTGGGGGGGGAAGTAGTACTACTGCAACCGCAACAACATCAGGAAATTTCAAAGATGCTAATGTTATTGGTGTTGAGTATAAATCTGGTGCTACTAGTGGGATTACAGGAGCAAATGGAAGCTATACATGTGAAAATGGACAAAATGTTACATTTTCAATCGGAAAAGTGGTGCTTGGAAGTCTGCCTTGTAATACATTGACAACACCTATGGATTTAGTAGCAAACGGTGATATAAACAGTACAGGAGTTATTAATATTGTAAGACTCTTAACTGCACTTGATGATGATGGAAATGTGAGCAATGGTATGAATATTACATCTCAAATGCGTACTTTGGCAACTAATTGGAATGATATTAATTTTTCATCAGCAACTTTTGATACTGATGCAAATGTTACTACTATACTTACTAGCTTAACAACCAATAATGTAGGATCATCTTTACCAACTACAGCTGCAGCTAAAACTCATTTACAGTCGACTTTATTATGTGCATATTCTGGTGCATTTAGTGGTAGCTATACTGGTAGCGATACCGGTGGACTCGGAGTGATGGTATCTCCAATAACTGGTAAAATGACTGTTGTAGGATATAGTAATAGTTCTCAGGCTTATTTTTCTGGAACAGGGGCACAAGCTTTTGGTTTGGATAGCACTAAAGCTATTCAAGGATCTACAACTACTGGTGTAACTTTTACTGGTAATATTGATACTGTAAACTCTGTATCAGGGGCATGGAGTGTAACTGGAGCTACAGGAACTTGGAAAGTTAGTAGAATTGGTGGTGCAACAAATGCACAATATAGAGCTGTAGGGAATTACACAGGTAGCAATGGTGCTGTCGGTTTATTCTCTTTAGATATTGATACAAACAATGTAGTTACAGGTATAGCATATAATACACTTGAAAATAAAGCTTATGATATTACTGGTACATTTAACAATGGAACTGACATCAATGCAACTGCAAGTGATGGGACAGTAATATCTGCGAATTTTAATCCTGCTACAGGAGCTATTACAAATGCTACATTTTCAAATACAACTCTAAGCATTTCAGGTACATTTAGTGGTTCAGGATGTACTCTTAACTAAAAGAGTTCCATCTAACAGACTTAAGCATTTACTTGTTACACCAATTCTGATAACAAGTAGGCTTAAGTTTGGGAAATAAAAATCGGATTTACTTATTTGTTCACAAGATATATTAAGAGTATATTATACTTTACTATGGAAGAAATATTCTATAAATCAAACCCTTGGTGGGAAGATGAATAT
>JALWON010000394.1 GCA_027083475.1 Sulfurimonas sp. | reverse complement strand
ACTAGTAATACCTCTTTCTTCAGCCGCAACCATAGCATTGTAAGACCATTTAACGATATTAAACCATACATCATCACCCTGTCTTACAACTGGACCCAAAGGCTCTTTTGAAATTATTTCTGGAAGGATTATAGAATTATCAGGATGTTTAAGAGTAGTTCTTAGTGCGTGAAGTTGAGATGAATCTGAAGTCATAACATCACATCTACCGCTCTCGTATCCATTTCTAACTTGTGCAGTTGTATCATAAGCAACAAGCTTATATTTCATGCCGTGACTTAAAAAATAATTCGCAAGATTCAATTCTGTGGTTGTACCTGTTTGTACACAAACAGCAGCACCGTTTAATCCTGAAGCATGCTTAACGCCTATAGACTTATGCACCATAAATGCCTGTCCATCATAGAAGTTAACACCTGCAAAATTTAATCCCAAAGATGAATCTCTGGTTTCTGTCCAAGTAGTATTTCTTGAAAGTATATCAATCTCACCACTTTGAAGTGCAGTAAATCTCTCTTGTGCTGTTAGCGGAGTATATCTTACTTTAGAAGCATCTCCTAAAACAGCTGCTGCAACAGCTCTACACACATCTACATCAATACCACTCCATACTCCTGCTGAATTGGCTGAAGAAAAGCCAGGAAGCCCTGTATTGACCCCGCATTTTAAATATCCCTGAGCTATAGTGCTACTTAATGTATCCGCACTAGCACTTACTGTCATTGCAGAAACTGCAATCAAAGCTGAAACAGCTACTTTCGATAAAAATCTCATAATTTCTCCTTGTTAATTTTTTCATTAATATTATACTTATTTTTAAAAAATAATTCTTTAAAATTGACGAAAAAAAAGAAAAATTATAATTTCTTTTGATATTCGTTACTTTGAGTAACAGAAATATAAGCAGATTAAATAATTCTTTAGTGTTATATAATGTGTATGTATGTATTGTGTGTATTTTGAAGGGCTGTAAAACAGCCCTTCTTGATTATCTTATCCATTTCTTTTTTTAATAATTTCTTCGGATACATTTTTAGGAACTTCATCATAATGATCAAATTCCATGGAGTAAGTAGCTCTTCCTTGTGTTGAGCTTCTAAGATCAGTAGAATAGCCAAACATTTCAGCAAGTGGTACAAAAGCATCAACTATTTTATTTCCGCCTCTCTCGTCCATTGCATTTATCTGCCCTCTTCTTCTGTTAAGATCACCAATCACATCCCCCATAAACTCTTCAGGAACTTCGACTTCAACTTTCATAATAGGTTCTAAAATAATAGGAGTTGCTTTTCTTGCACCCTCTTTAAAACACATAGAAGCTGCAAGTTTAAATGCCATTTCACTAGAGTCAACATCGTGATAACTACCGTCATAAAGAGTTACTTTGATATCTTCTACCGGATAACCAGCTAAAACGCCGCTTTGTAATGCTTCTTGGATACCTTTATCAACTGCTGGTATATATTCTCTTGGAACAACACCACCTTTTATTGCATTGATAAATTCATATCCATCACCTTGCTTAACAGGCTCTATCTTTAAAAATACATGACCATACTGACCACGACCACCACTTTGTTTTGCATATTTATACTCTTGATTGACTGCTTTTTTGATAGTTTCTCTGTATGCAACTTGTGGCTGACCTACTTCGGCATCAACTTTAAACTCTCTTAACATTCTATCGACTAAGATTTCAAGATGAAGCTCGCCCATACCACTTATGATAGTTTGTCCGCTCTCTTCATCCGTTTGAACTCTAAAGCTTGGATCTTCTTGAGCTAGTTTTTGTAATGCTATACCCATTTTTTCTTGATCTGCTTTTGTTTTAGGCTCAACCGCAACAGAGATAACAGGATCAGGAAAATCCATCTTTTCCAAAATAACCTTATCTTTCTCATTTGCCAAAGTATCACCTGTTAGCGTATCTTTAAGACCAACTACCGCACCTATTTCACCGGCATAAAGCTCTTTTATCTCTTCTCTTTTATTTGAATGCATCTTAAGAAGTCTTCCGACTCTCTCTTTTTTATCTTTTGTAGTATTATAAACATAACTTCCACTCTCAAGTACGCCTCTGTAAACTCGTATAAAAGTCAGCTGTCCGACAAAAGGATCAGTCATGATCTTAAATCCCAAAGCTGCAAACGGAGCATCATCGGTTGATTTAACCTCAGTTGTACTCCCGTCTTCATATTCGCCGTTTATATGTGCTACTTCGGTAGGAGCTGGCATATAATCAACTACTGCGTCAAGTAGCGGTTGAACACCTTTATTTTTAAAAGCTGTTCCGCAAGTCATAGGAATCAAGCTGATAGCTAAACATCCGGCTTTAATTCCGGCTTTAATCTCTTCGGTGCTTAACTCTTCACCGCTAAGATATTTTTCCATCAACTCATCACTTGTATCGGAAATTGATTCTATTAAATGCTCTCTGTATTGCTCTGCTTTTTCTTTTAAGTTTTCCGGTATTTCAACTACTTCATATTTTGATCCCATAGCAGCTTCATCTTCCCAAACGAAAGCTTTCATTTCAACCAAATCCACTACACCTTTAAAGTTATCTTCCGCGCCTATTGGAAGCTGAATTGGAACAGGATTGGCTTTTAGTCTCTCTTTTATCTGCTTTTCAACTTCATAAAAATTGGCACCGACTCTATCCATTTTATTGACAAAAACCATTCTTGGAACTTTATATCTGTTTGCTTGTCTCCATACAGTTTCACTTTGAGGCTGAACCCCACCTACTGCGCAAAAAACAGCAACTGCACCGTCAAGTACTCTCATGCTTCTTTCAACTTCTATAGTAAAATCAACATGGCCTGGAGTATCTATGATATTTATTTGATGATTATTCCAAAAACAAGTTGTTGCCGCACTTGTTATAGTGATACCTCTTTCTTTTTCTTGTTCCATCCAATCCATCGTAGCTGCGCCATCATGAACTTCACCTATTTTATGGCTGATTCCTGTATAAAACAATATCCTCTCTGTTGTAGTT
>JALWON010000393.1 GCA_027083475.1 Sulfurimonas sp. | reverse complement strand
TCTGTTTTAACTACTGCCTCTAGTTTTTCAGTTATTGTTTCATTTAATGCTATGTATTTCATACTTTTTATATAGCAATTTTCAATCCTACTTTTATGTCATTTATTTTTGTTAGGCACTTATTACGCTCTCTATTAAAATTTCGAACTTAATTCATGAAACACAAAAAGAGAGAGGTTACTCTTCTGGGTTCGTAACACAAGGAAAAGTAGTATTTCAAACCGATTTAAAAAAACAGCGTCACAGAACAGATAAAAAAATTGAAGAACTCCAAAAATATTCTCAACAATTTCAAAATAAAATATTACGGAGAAAATTACATGATGCACTCCATAGTTTAAAAAAAATTAAAGATATAAGAAAACAGATAGATGAATTATCACTTAATAATATGGATGTTATAGGATATTATTCCTCCATGAATAATCAGTTTTTAGATGTTATTGTCACAATATCAAAGATGTCTGAAAATAAAAAAATTATGCAGTATCTTATTGCATACAGTAATTTTTTGTATGCAAAAGAGAATGCGGGAATAGAGAGAGCTGTAGGTATTGCTATTTTATCTCAAAATCATTTTATTGAAAATCAGCGTCGCTATTTTACAAATCTTGTAGAGGCACAAAAACTCTACTTTAAAGCCTTTGAACAGTATTCTTGTAAAGATGTCAAAACATATTATACTCATATACTTCATGTTAAAGCTGTGGATGAAGTGACGAGAATTCGAAATGTTATACTCAATAAAAATCAAAATTTTCATGTGAAACCGCAGTATTGGTTTGCACAGATTACACAAAAGATAGATAGGTTGAAAATAATTAATGATTATATGGAAAAGGGTATTAATCAGAGTATAACAATGAATTTACATCAGAATTATGCACTCTTTGTTCTCTATACTCTTTTAAATTTAATCGTTTTTTCCATTTTTGTCATACTTGTTGTGTTTCTTACAAAACTTATAAAAAGTGAAAAAAGATTTCGAGATATTACAGATAAGCATATTATTAGTTCTATCACTGATACAAAAGGAAAAATTTTGGATGCAAGCGATGCCTTTTGTAAAATATCGCAATATTCAAAAGAAGAGTTAATTGGAAAATCACATAATATAGTACGACATCCCGATATGCCACAAAGTGTTTTTAAAGATTTGTGGTCTACTATCAAAACAGGAAAGTCCTGGAGTGGTAAAGTGAAAAATCGGACGAAAAATGGTGATTATTATTGGGTATATGCAAATATTGAACCGCTTTTTGATAAAAAAGGCACTATTGAAGCCTATGCGGCTATTAGAATAGATATTACAGATAAAGTACGACTCAAAGAGGAATTAGAAGAGAAGAGACAAAAAGATCAATTAATGCTAAAACAATCAAAACTTGCACAAATGGGAGAGTTACTCAGTATGATAGCACATCAATGGAGACAGCCTCTTAATGCAACCAATGCAATTGTTGGCGATTTGTTGTTAAAAATAGAGATGCAGAGCTATACAGAAAGTTATTTTATACAAAAACTAGAAAAGATCTTGGAACTTTCTGGACATTTGAGCAATACCATTTATGATTTTAGAAATTTTTATAAAGAAGATAAACGCAAAGAACAAACAGTTTTTCAAGAGATAGTTGAGAACTCTTTAGCTATTATCCAAGACTCTCTCGATGCAAAAGGGATTCGAGTGCAAACAGTGTATAAATCACAGGCACAACTCTTTGTTTATAAAAATGAACTAACACAGGTTGTATTGAATTTACTCAAGAATGCAGAAGATGCACTTGTTGAGGTTGGTGTTGCAACACCGACAATAGTAATTTCTAGTTATGATACACATGAAGATATTGTACTAGAAATAAGTGATAATGCAGGTGGAATACCAAGTGATATTTTAGATAAGTTATTTGATCCCTATTTCTCAACAAAAGAGAAAAAAGATGGAACAGGTTTAGGTCTGTATATGAGTAAAATAATCATAGAAGAACATTTTAAAGGTCTTTTAGAAGCTACAAATACTAAAGAAGGTGCTTGCTTTAGGATAAAATTCAATAAAGAGAGTGTATAATAAATTTATATAACTTGAGCAGAGAAAAAAATTACAAAAATACACATATATAAATTTTTTAAACGCTCATCTTCTACTCTTCATAATCTTTTAAATATATAAACAGTATAATACAACACCTATTTTCTAAATAGAATAAGTTAGTTTAAAAATAGCTTAAATATAGAAAAAATTTATACAAATTGTAAAATTTAGGAGCGAAAATGGTTGAACATCATGATTTACTAAGATCATTTAAAGACAATTGCGGCTTTGGTCTTGTTGCAAATATAAAAAACAAACCTTCTCATAAGGTTTTAAACGACGCGGTGACTGCACTTGAGCGTATGATGCACCGTGGTGCTGTTGCAGCAGATGGAAAAACTGGTGATGGAAGTGGCTTACTGCTCTCCATGCCAGAAGAATTTATGCGTTTGGAGGCCGAAAAGCATGGTGTTGAACTCTTAAAACAGTTTGGTATTGCTTCTGTTTTTACAAAAGATATTAAGCTTTTAGATACATTAGAGAGTTATTGTGAATCTAATGACTTAAAAGTTGTTTTACGACGTGAAGTTCCTATTGATGTTGCAGCACTTGGTGAACAGGCAATGGCATCTTTACCGCATATTACACAGATGTTTATCATTCCAAACTCCATTATGGCTACAAACCGATTTGATGCTTTATTGTATTTGACTCGTAAAGAGTGTGAACATGCTTTAGTTGATGAGAGAGATTTTTATATTGCTTCTATGAGTTCAAAGGTGCTTTCTTATAAAGGGCTTGTAATGCCTACACATATTAAAGAGTTTTATAAAGATTTTCAAGATGAAAAATTTAAAATCTCTTTTTCTCTCTTTCATCAAAGATTCTCAACAAATACTTTGCCAGAGTGGCGTTTAGCACAACCTTTCCGTGCTGTTGCACATAATGGTGAAATAAACTCTGTAGAGGGTAATAGAATCAATGTTGAGATTAAATCAGAATCTATCAAGTCTGAAGTCTTTACAGATGAAGAGATTCAAAGAATTTTACCAATACTCCAAGTAGATGCTTCTGATAGTGCCTCAGCAGATAACTTTTTTGAATTTTTGATTGTAAATGGTATGGACTTTTTTAAAGCAGTTCGTGCGGTGATTCCTTCAGCTTGGCAAAATGCTCCACATATGGATCCACAACTGCGTGCATTTTATGAGTACCATTCAACTGTTTTTGAAGCATGGGATGGTCCTGCTGCGTTTAGTGTAACAGATGGTCGCTACATTGGATGTGTGCTCGATAGAAATGGTCTGCGTCCTTCAAAATACATTATCACAAATGATGACAATCTTCTCATCGCATCAGAATATGGTGTCGTTGATATTAAAGAAGAAGATATTAAAGAGCGTGGGCGTTTACAATCTGGTGAGATGCTTGGGCTTGATTTAAAATTTGGAAAAGTGCTTAAAAGCAAACAGATTGATGATTATTTAAAAGACTCAAATCCATATATGAAATGGCTCAATGAGCATATGATTTATCTTCAAGAGCATGTAGAAGAGCAGTACACTTCATCTAAAGATATTGATGTAGAAAATCTTGTCAAACGCCAGCGTTATTTTAATGTGACGCAAGAGGTGATTGAACAGGTTATTGAGCCAATGATGAAAGAGGGAAAAGAAGCTGTTGGTTCTATGGGTGATGATACACCACTGGCTGCCTTTTCAAATAAACAGAGAAATTTTTCTGATTATTTTAAACAAAAGTTTGCACAGGTAACTAACCCACCAATTGATCCAATTAGAGAAAAAGTGGTGATGAGCCTCAATACTGGTTTTGGAGAAATTCATAATATTTTAGATGAAGTGCCAAAACATGCACAGCGTTTAAAATCAATTAGCCCTATTATTACAAAAGAAAAATTAGAAGTTCTTAAATCTTTTGGCGATAAAAAATCTCCACGTTATCAAGCATTCTATCAAAATGCTACTTTTTCAACGGCTTATAAGAGTGATTTAAAAGCTTCTTTGGATGCACTTGTTGCAAGTGTGATTGACTCTGTGAAAAATGAGGGTACTCGTGTTGTTATTTTAGATGATTCTGAATTTTCTGCTACAATGAAAGTGATTCCGATGGCTATGGTGATTGGGCGTCTCAATCAAGCACTCTTAAAAGAAAAAATCAGACATCTTGTTTCTATGATTGCAATGACTGGGGAAGTTGTTGATTCACATAGTGCCGCAGTACTTCTCGGCTATGGTGCATCTGCTATTTACCCAAGTCTCTTTTTTACAACGGTAGCACATGAACTTGAAAAAACAAATGCCAATATGAGTTGTGCAGAAGCCTTAAAAGCAGTGCATGGTGCGATTAATGGCGGTCTTTTAAAAATAATGTCAAAAATGGGAATTGCAACGATCGCATCATATAGAAACTCTGGACTCTTTGATGTGATGGGTCTGAGTAATGAGATTGCACAGGATTGTTTTGGGGGTTCTCATAATGTTCTTCCAGGATTAAGCTATGAAGATATAGATGAGAGATTAAGCAGATATCATAAGGCTGCGTTTAAAGATACAGGGTTTAATAAAATCTTTCCTCTTAATATTGGTGGGTATTATAAATTTTACTCTGGTCAAGAGCACCATGATTTTGGTCCAGCAGTGATTCATGCAATTCATGCAATGGCAAGCAGTGGCAAGAAAGAAGATTTTGACAGATATAAAGAACTCGTCAATAAACGCGGTTTAAAATTTATTCGTGATTTCTTTGATTTAGATTCTGGAAGAGAGCCGATTGATATTTCTGAGGTAGAGCCAAAAGAGGAAATTTTCAAACGTTTTGCCTCAGCTGCGATGAGCCTTGGTTCAATTTCACCAGAAGCACATGAAACGATTGCAATGGCGATGAATAGCATTGGTGGACAATCAAACTCAGGTGAAGGTGGAGAAGATAAAGCACGTTTTGGGACAGAGAGAGTCTCTAAAATCAAGCAAGTAGCATCGGGGCGTTTTGGTGTAACTCCAGCGTATCTGCGTTCAGCCGAAGAGATTCAAATTAAAGTAGCACAAGGTGCAAAACCGGGTGAAGGTGGACAGCTTCCAGGGCATAAAGTAACACCACTTATTGGAAAGCTTCGTCATACCGTGCCAGGGGTAACACTCATTTCACCACCGCCACACCACGATATTTACTCTATTGAAGATTTAGCACAACTCATTTTTGATATGAAGCAAGTCAATCCAAAAGCAAGAGTCGCTGTGAAACTCGTTTCTACTGTTGGTGTTGGTACAATTGCCGCAGGTGTTGCAAAAGCCTATGCAGATAAAATCATCATCTCTGGTGGAGATGGTGGAACAGGTGCTGCACCACTTACTTCTATAAAATTTGCAGGAAATCCTTGGGAACTAGGACTTGCTGAAGCACATAATGCACTCAAAGCAAATAACCTTCGTGGACTTGTAGAAGTACAAACTGATGGTGGGCTTAAAACTGGTTTAGATGTTGTAAAAGCTGCACTTTTAGGTGCTGAGTCGTATGCATTTGGTACAGGTGTTTTAACAATTGTTGGGTGTAAAATGCTCCGTATCTGTCATGTCAATAAATGTTCTGTAGGAATTGCAACACAAAACGAAAAACTACGTGATGAGTTCTTTAAGGGGCATGTGCATCAAGTAGTCAATTACTTTACACAACTTGCTGAAGATGTGCGTTCTATTATGGCGACTTTAGGCTATAGAACTATGGAAGAGATGATAGGTCAAGTGGCTACATTGAAAGTAAAAAATGATGATTTTGCGAAGAAATTTGACTTTAGTGCTGTGCTTCATGAAGAAGCAGGTGTGAATACACATCAGCAAAAATTTAATCCTCCATTTGATGACAACAGTTTTGAAAAAGATGTTTTAAAAGAGGCATATACCGCTATTAAACATCCTGAACATCCTATACGCATTAAGCGTGAAATTCAAAATGTTCATCGAAGTTTTGGTGCTTTAACAAGTGGAGAAATTTCTGAGTATTATGGAGATGCAGGACTCAAGTCTGATACGATTACTATGAATTTAACAGGTGTAGCAGGGCAGGCTTTTGGAGCATTTTTAATTAATGGTGTCTCTCTCTATCTTGAGGGTGTAGCCAATGACTACATTGCAAAAGGGATGCATGGTGGAAAAATCGTTATTACTTCTAAAAATGAGGGTGAAGATTTCTCAGCAGGTGGCAATACTTGTTTATATGGTGCAACTGGTGGAAAACTTTACATTTCTGGAAGCGTAGGGGAGCGTTTTGGTGTACGTAACTCTGGTGCATTAGCGATTGTAGAAGGAACTGGTGATAATGCCTGTGAATATATGACAGGTGGTATTGTTGTGATTCTTGGACGCACTGGTATTAACTTTGGTGCAGGTATGACAGGGGGTATCTCTTTTGTATATGATGCAGATCATGCATTTATAGAAAATGTAAACCATGAACTTGTTGAAGCTGTGCGAATCGATACTGATGAGGGTGATGAAGCAAGACACTACCTCAAACGTTTACTCAAAGATTACCTTGTGGAAACAAGTAGCCAAAAAGCGAAAGATTTACTTGAAAACTTTAGAGTTGAAGTAAGAAACTTTTGGTTAGTAAAACCAAAAAATTTGACAAAACTACCATTAAATGTAGAGAAAGGAGACTAAGATGAGAGAATATTTAACAACTGAGAGAATAGACCCCCAAAAAAGATTAGTCGTAGAGAGAGTAAAAGATTTTAATGAAATTTATGAAGTTTTTGACAAAGATGATGCTTCCTCGCAGAGTGAAAGATGTATTCAATGTGGGGATCCTTTTTGTTTAAATAAGTGTCCTTTACATAATTATATTCCACAATGGCTAAAATCTGTCAGTGAAAAAAATTTAGAATTTGCATTTAAACTCTCAAATGAACCTTCTCCTTTTCCTGAAGTTATGGGAAGAATTTGTCCGCACGATAGACTTTGTGAGGGTGATTGTACACTCAATGATGGGCATGGTGCCATTACTATCGGCTCTGTTGAAACACACATTACAGAGGCTGGTTTTCAAGCAGGACTCAAACCATCATTTCCGGGAATTACAACAGATAAAAAAGTAGCAGTTGTAGGCAGTGGTCCAGCAGGGCTCTCTGTGGCTACATACCTCTTGCGTTCAGGCATTGGTGTTACTATGTATGAGCGATCTGACCGTGCAGGAGGACTCTTAACCTATGGTATTCCAGGATTTAAACTCGATAAAAAAATTGTAAACCGTAGAATTGAGCTTTTAAAAGAGGCAGGTTTAGAATTAGTCCTTAATTGTGAAGTGGGAAAAGATAAATCATTTGAAGAGATAGCAGACAGCCATGATGCAATGTTTATCGGTGTTGGTGCGACAAAACCAAAAAGTGCCTCTTTAGCAGGTGAACAAGCCCAAAATGTGCATGTGGCAATGGATTATTTGACAAATATTCAAAGAAAGAATTTTGGTGTTTCTTATGATAAAAAATTTGATTTTAAAGATTTGAATGTTGTTGTTGTTGGGGGTGGTGATACTGCAATGGATTGTGTAAGAACAGCAAAACGCGAAGGTGCGAAGAGTGTTACTTGTTTATACCGTCGTGATGAGCTTAATATGCCAGGAAGTAAAAAAGAGTTTAAAAACGCAATGGAAGAGGGTGTAGATTTTACTTTTCTCGCTTCTCCAAAAGAGATTATCTTAGATGAAAATGGGCATGCAATCGCTGTAGAGTATGTCAAAACAAAACTGGGTGCTAAAGATGCATCTGGGCGTCAAAAAATGGAAGAAATTAAAGATTCTCAAACAAGAATTAATGCAGATGTGATTATAATGTCACTTGGATTTGATCCTGCTGTACCATCCTTTTTAGCAGAAAATGGTATAGAGACAAATGCATGGGGTGGGATTATTGTCAATGAAGAGACGTATGAGACAACTACTGCTGGTGTATATGCTGGTGGTGACTGTTTTAGGGGTGCTGATTTAGTTGTGAGTGCGGCACTTGATGGCCGTGAAGCAGCAAAAAGTATTGTAGACTCTTTACTCCAATAATACACAATAACTTGGTTTTCATCGAGAATGGAAACCAAGTTTATTCTTTTTCTCTTAAAATTGAAAATAAATCTTTTTTATAAACATAAATTTGCTATAATTCCTCCAATATATACACTTTAAGGACAACTTTTGAATTTAATTAACTTATTTAGTAAACCACAACCTGCAAAAGAAGAAGCCTCATCACATTGGATTAAATGTAAATCATGCGATTCTTTGATGTATCACAAAGAAGTTGAAAATCAGAGTTATGTGTGTCCAAAGTGTGGATTTCATTTACGAATAGGAGTCAATGAAAGATTAGAGCTTTTAGCGGATGAAAATTCATTTGTAGAGTTTGACGCAAACCTGAAACCTGTTGATCCAATCGCCTTTGTAGATAAAAAATCATATAAAAAACGAATAGAAGAGGCGCATAATAAGACGGGAAGAAACTCTTCTGTTGTAAGTGGTAGTTGTAAAATTAATGGTGTCTCTGCACAAGTTGTGATTTTTGATTTCTCTTTTATGGGCGGATCTTTAGGTTCTGTAGAAGGTGAAAAAATTGTCAGAGCTGTTGATAGGGCAATTGCAAACAAAGAAGGACTCATTATCTTTAGTGCTTCAGGTGGGGCAAGGATGCAAGAATCAACTTTTTCTCTTTTACAGATGAGTAAGACATCTGCAGCTCTTGCAAAACTTGCAAATCATCATTTACCTTTTATTTCTGTGCTTACTGACCCTACAATGGGTGGAGTGAGTGCCTCTTTTGCAAATTTGGGTGATATTATTATTGCTGAGCCGGGAGCATTAATTGGTTTTGCTGGACAGCGTGTTATTGAACAAACGATTGGTGCTGAACTTCCTGATGGCTTCCAAAGAGCAGAATTTTTACTTGAACACGGCTCTATTGATATGATTGTAAACCGTAACGAGTTGAAAAAAACTCTCTCTGATTTGCTTACACTTTTAAAAGTTTAGTATGCGTTTATATGCTCTTTGTGACCAAGATATGCTTGATGAAAAAGGCATTTCCTTGGATGCATTTGTCACAAAAGCAAAGAGTAAAAATGCTGAAGTTTTACAATATAGAAACAAGAATGCACCGCTGGATGTTCTCAAAAAAAACCTTATTGCTTTGAGAAAAATATTTGATGGTTTTTTAATTATTAATGATGCTTATGAATTGATAGAGTTTTGTGATGGTGTGCATTTGGGACAGGAAGATTTGCTCTCAATCGATAAAGATATTACAAAGGCAGTGAAAATTGTGAGAAGTGTTATAGGAGAAGATAAAATTTTAGGCATTTCGACACATAATGAGCAAGAGGTTCTTCTAGCCAATACCTTAGATATAAACTATATTGGATTGGGTGCCTATAGAAATACCCAAACGAAAAAAGATATAGCAGGTGTACTTGGTGAATCGATTGAAACGATTGCAGCAAAGAGTAAGCATCTTGTTGGTGCGATTGGTGGTGTAAAATTGAGTGATAATTTTCAAAATATTACTTACCATGTTATTGGTAGTGGACTGGTAGAGTAAGCATGAATATTGAAATTATCTCTATTGCTAAAAAAGAAAAAAGCGTCTATGACCCTTTATATAAAAATTTAGAAAAAATGATAAGTCGCTTTGCAAAACTCAAAGATACGGAAATATTTCCAAAAGATGTAGCAAAAGCACACACTATTTCTCCAGAAGTATCACAAAAATCATATTCTAAAGCTTTAGAAGCCTATTTAGATAAAGGATTTTGTATTATGTTACATCCTGATGGGAAAATGGTTGATAGTTTTGAATTTAGTAAGCTTTTAAATGATAAAATGTCTGTAAAGTTTTTTATTGGTGGGGCTTATGGTTTTGAAAAAGAGTTTTTAAATAAAGGTCATGCTATTATTAGTTTAAGTGATTTAACAATGAGTCATAAGATTGCTAAAGTTGTTTTACTTGAACAAATATATCGAGGTTTTTCACTCTTGAATAACCATCCATATCATAAGTAAAATATTTAGAAGGAATTTAGATTGCAAGCAAGTGAAGCAAACTACTTTAAAGAGATTTTAGAAAGTAGAAAAGAGCAGATAAATAAAAACATACATAGTTTTCATAGTGAACTTGAAGAGTTAAATGCTTTAGAGTTGAATGATGAGGGGGACCATGCATCTGTCAATAACAACTCCATGGTTGAGAGTGCTATTGTAACACAACAAGAAAAAGAGTTACAAGAGATTGATGTGACACTTGGAAAAATTGCAGCAGGGAATTATGGCATTTGTGAAATGTGTGAAGACCCTATTGGGTTTCAAAGATTAAAAGTAAAACCGCATGCAATCTACTGTATAGATTGTAGAGAAATAATAGAAAAAACGAAGTAAGGATTTGAGATGTTTATAAAAAGATATTCTGTAGCAGCATTTATTTTAATGGCTGTAGTAGGTTGGTACGTGTATGCCTACTTAACAAATGACACAATGGCATTGAACTTTTTTGGATACTTTGAACTTCCTCCTCTGTCTATTGCTCTTTTGGTTGTCATTCCAACATTTTTACTCTATGTAGCAAGTGTACTCCATATGTCTTTTTACAATATGTTGGCAAAATTGAAACAGAGAAAATCTCAAAAAGATTATGAAAAACTTTTTGATTCTATTACGGATGCTTATCTTGGTAAAAAAGAGAGAAAGCACACTTTTAAAACAGCAGAATTTGAACTTTTTGGAAAACTTCTCGATAACAGTGTTGTATTTCCAAATGCCGATATAGCACTTGATACAAACGATGAAAGAACAAAAAAATTAAATGCAGCGCTTCAAGCTATTAAAGATATACAAAGTGGTGAAGTCGTTGAGTTGAAATCATTTGCCTTAGAAACAGATAATCCTTTATATATTCAAAATCAAAGAAATATGTATAAAAAAGGGAACCTCAAAGCAGAAGATATTTTATCACATGCACAAAAATATACTAAAGAGCTTTGCCAAGAGGTCTATGGTGACTATGTGAGTAGTGCAACTGTTGCTAATATTGAAAAGTATAAAGAGTTTTTAACAAAAGAAACTCTTTTGAAAATTTTAGCACGTATTAATGCAGATGAAAATAGTTTAGAGATGAATAACGAAGCTATTGTCTCTTTGATGAAATCGCTTGATTTAAAACATGAAGATTATATGCAAATTTCTAAAGTCACAGCAAAGTCTATGAATCCAGACCAAAGAATTAAACTTTTTGAAATACTGAGTGCTGAAGAAGAAGAGGCTGTTGAAGCATACTTGTATACATTGTTCGATTTAGAGATGTTAGATCCTGCATATGCACTTTTAGAAATTTCACAACCTGATGAGTATAAAAAATTTAAAGCATATAAAGCATTACGAGAAAATAATCAAAACTTTAATATAGAACTCTTTATCTAAAGTTTATGCAAGCAAAACTTTCTTTTGAAAATCCTCTCTATGTATTAGCCCCACTTGCGGGCTTTACTGACCTCCCTTTTAGAAGTGTTGTGAAAAAATTTGGTGCAGATTTGACTGTAAGTGAAATGTTGAGTTCTAATGCCCTTGCACATGGTTCAGAAAAAACATTACATATGTTGCAAAAAAGTGTACTTGAAGACCCCTATTCAGTGCAGATTGCTGGTGCAGATGTAAATGTTGTCCGCTCTGCTGTAGAAGTTTTAAATGAACAAGAGGGCATTGACATCATTGATTTA
>JALWON010000392.1 GCA_027083475.1 Sulfurimonas sp. | reverse complement strand
GGACCTTCTCGTCCTGTGAATATTGCTGAAGATAGAGCCTATTTACTTGCAGCTTTAGAAGCGGTTGATTTTGTTGTACCGTTTGAAGAAGATACTCCTTATGAGCTAATTAAGATGATTGCTCCTGATGTCCTTGTCAAAGGGGGAGATTATGAAGGCAAAGAAGTGATAGGCACAGAGTTTGCAGGGGAGTTGAAGCTTGTGGATTTTGTCGATGGAAAAAGTACAACAAAGACTATTGAAAAAATTCAGTGTAGTTGTTAAGTGCCTCTCCATAAAGAACCCCAACTTTAGCAAGAAGCAAATAGTTCTAGTGCGAGGCAGATTTTTGCAGGACTAGCTGTAGCTAATTCAAAAAAATCTAACGACACAATAGGACTATTTGCTTCTTGCCCGTAGGGAAGCTTAAAAAGAGGGCTACTGCTTCGTTAAAAGGCATTAAAACTACCAGTAGTTCCTGCAACCTTTTGCCTCACATTAACCCTCTTTTTAAGCTTCTAAAGTTGGGGTTCTTTATGGAGAGGCACTTAAAATTTTTCAATAGCTTCTATCACTTCCTCTGCTTGAATCTCTTTCATACAGTTGTGGTGTCCTAAGGGACATTCGCGTTTCATACAAGGGCTACAATCCATCTCATGTCTTACAATGCTACTTCTTTTATTTTTCCATTGTGATGTTTCTTTATATCGTGTTGGACCAAATATAGAGACAGTAGGGACTTGATAAGCAGCAGCGACATGCATTGGACCGCTATCGTTCGTAACAAAAAGAGAACAGCCACCGATATGCGAACACAACTCTTCTATATTTGTTTTTCCTGCAAGGTTTTTATAGTTTTTGGTGCCTAAATTTTTGAGATTATCTTCTATCTCTTGTGCCATTGCAACTTCATTGGGTCCTCCAAAGATGAGGATGTCGTACTCTTTTGCATACTCATGAGCCACTTGTGCAAAACGTTCAGGGTACCAGCGTTTAGCACTTCCGTAGGTTGCTCCTGCATTTATGCCTAAGCTTGGTTTGTTGAATTTTTTTGCTGTAATGTAGAGTTTGAGGGGTGGAATTGTATCTGTAAAGTTATGCTGATTACTCATGGCAAGTTGTGCATACTGCTCAACGAGGTGCTGGTGTGTTTTTATATTTGGAGTGTGTGAGAGTAAAAATCTTGAGTGCCATGATTGTCGTGCAATAGAGACAACAGTTCCAGTCAAACGCAGTAAAAGAGAGGAGTGGATTTGATTTCTAAAAGTAACAGCCAGAGAAAATTCACCTAACTCTTTTGCTAAGTTGTAAGTAGCAAGCCAGCGGTTAGAGGCTTGTTTTGTGGTGTCTATAATCGCTTTTTCACAAGAAGGATGATGTTTGAGTGCTTCGATGGAAACATAGCTTCCAAGAAAGGTAAACTTTGCTTGTGGGTACTTTTGTGCTAAAAGTTCAATGGCAGGTGTTGCCATAATAGCATCTCCAAGCCAATTTGGAAGTATAATTAGTATTCGCATTTTTTCTCCTAGAGGCAATTTACTTTTTTCCCAACTGCTTGAGTGATAAAGATATATAGAGGTGATGAGCTAATAGTAAGTTCTTTTGCTTTTATGCGCTCTCCCTCGCTTGAATAGACTTCAAATGAAGCTTCGTTCAGGAGTGCAGTAGGTTTGAGTGACCAATGAATCTGTAAAAGTTGTTCCTCAATGAGACATTGCAAAATATAATAGCCGCGTTTAATATCGAGCCGTAAGAATTGAGCATGTTTCAGGGTTTGTACCATAAATTTATAACTTGCAAATGCCTTGCGTTTATGTAAGCTGTCACGATTGTCTACAAGGCCATATCCAGGTGCAATGAGTTGGTGCCAAGCAACAGCATCAACCTGTTGAGAAGCAAATGCCAAGTAGTGAAAACGTAACATATAGTCACTATAGAGTGATTCACTTACACACTCCTTCTCACTTGTGGGTGCATAGGGTGCAGTGCCACTGAGTGGCCAGTTTGTTTCTGTAATATAGAGTTTATTGTTTGTTTTTGGAGAGAGCCAAATGAGGGTACTTAAAAGTGCAATTTTATCAGAAAGAGAGAAGCCCATTTGTGTGTTTTCTGGGGCACCGCGTCTATCGACATAAAGCAGTGCTGCGATACCATCATAATGATACTTGAAAAAGTTGAAAAGTGTATGTGCGGTGAAATGGTACTCAAAGTCTATGACACCACTCCCTATGAGGTCTATTTCTTGAAACTCATTTTGTTGTAAATCGTAGGCAACTTGATAAAATTTATTATATTCATCAACAGAAAAAAAACCCCATTTTGAACGGTTGATTGTGGAACCTATCTCATAGACATCTACAGAAGTATGGAGTGTTTGAAAAATGCGTTGTAAATCATGCTCTAAAAGATGTAAATCTTCTATATGTTCTCTATCTTGCAGAATTTTTAAAGTGATATTTTTGTTTTTGAGGCTGCTTATAAAAGTGTGTAAATCAGTTAATTTTTCCATCTCCCAGAGTTTGAAACGCAGAAGAATACTCTCTACTCCAAGTTCTTCTAAAAGTGTAAGTGTCTCTTGTGGATTACGCTCAAAATCAACACCCATTGCGAAAAAATGACTCGAATCAATCTCCTTGCGTTTGACAAAAGGCATAGCTAGAATAGAAAGGGGGAGCATAACAAGTGCTACTAAAAAGGTCTGCACTAAAGAGAAAAGCTCTTTGTTTCGCATCTTTTTTTTGTAGGCTTTATCTGTGAGTAGTGCTGGTTGGTCGGAATAGTTATCCCATTTGAATGGTGCTTTCATAAGGCGAATTATATCCTTTTTAAGGTAAACTCTCCTTATGAATATTTTAGTAGTCCGTACTGACAAACTTGGTGATTTTATAACCGCACTACCTGCAATGTATGTGTTAAAACAGCATGACAGCAAAAATAAAATTATTGTTTGTGTTGCACCTTTAAACGAGGCACTCGCAAAAGAGTGTGATTTTATAGATAGTGTCATTGTCGATAGGCAAGAAGATTCTGTTTTTACGCT
>JALWON010000391.1 GCA_027083475.1 Sulfurimonas sp. | reverse complement strand
CCCCTGGTACTTGTGTAATGACAATAACCTCAGGAGGATTGGCATCAGGAAAAAGATTTTTTGGCAAAGTCACAAGGGCAATAATCCCCATGATAAAAAATGCGACAATGATAGAATAAAGTAAATAAGGTCGTTTATAGAAAAAATCAAACATTCTCTACTCCTTTACTTTGAGTGCATATCCACTAAGAAGTTTCAGTAAAATATCCTGTTTTGCAAGGACAATTTCCTTTCCTTCTAAACTTTGAGAGATAACTACACCTTGCTGTGCACTTCGTAAAATCTGTACCTCTTTTGGCACTGCCTTACCTCCCTCTACAACAAGCACAAAGCTTTTTCCATCTCTATCTAAAAGTGCATCAAAAGGAAGGAGTGTTGCGTTTTGATTGAGTGTAACAACATCTACCTGTACTCTGTCGCCACTTACAAGATTTGTCTCACCCGTATAGACCTTGTACTCGGCTAGAGAGTGGTATGTTGTATTTAATGCAGAAGCACTATAAGATTTTCCATCAAACTCCACACCCTGCAAAGCAACATCACTTGGCACTCGCACTAAAAGATAAAAGCCATTTTTTGAACTCAATGCTACAAGCGGTTTTCCTGGCGCACTAATCGCCCCACGACTCACATATGTTTTCGCGATAACTCCATCTACAGGAGAGACAATTGTCGCATACGAGAGATTGTTTTTCAGTTCTATCTTTTGTTGTTGAAGCGCATTAAGAGTAGCTTCATTGCTTGCTATCATCGTACTCTCTTTTTGTGACTCTTCTATGGAAGCCCCTTGGACTTTGAGGAGTTCGAGGGTGCGTTTATGTGTTGCTTTTAGATTTTTTAGGGCTATTTTACTTGCTGCTAATTGTTGTTCTACACTCTTTAATGCACTACGAATATTGGTCGTATCGAGTTGCACAAGAACTTCACCTTTAGTGACATGTAAGCCACTTGGCTTGATACTCTGCACTCGTGCGGCTATTCTTGCGGAGAGTTTTACATCTTTATCGTTTGCTACTTCTGCAAGGTATGGCAGTGTTAGCTTCACAGAGGCTTCTTTTGGTACCATTGTTTTTACAACGATTGGGTAAATCTTTGCTTTTGGAAGGGAAGCATCCGCAGCACGTGCTTCTTTGATTTTCTTCACACCTGCGACACCTAAACCTGCTACAAGGGCTACACCTACAGCTATTTTTATATATTTATTCATTTTACTATCTCCTCTATATTATTTGCATAAATGACAGCAAGTTCCATCATCGTTTGCCATTTCTCTGCTTTGGCTTCATACAATTTTGCTTTTGCACTCACAACATCATCTTCATAACGTAGATACTCCTCTGTAGAGAGTCGTCCACTTTTGTAGTTTACTTTTGCAATTTCAAGTAATTTTTGCTTATTTGTTACACTCTCATGAGATAATCTGATAGAATTATCGAGTAAAGGCAGAGAACTTTGCAACATATTTGCTTTAGAATGCAACTCATCGCCTAATTTATCAAGAGCTATTTCATCTGAACGCAACTCTATTTTTGATTTTGCGATAGATTCATACTGACTCATACTTAAAAGTGGAATGTTTACAACTATCCCAATATCGCCATATCTTTCATTGACATCTTGCGCATTATTGTAAGCAGTTGCTGAAGAAAAAGCATAACTTCCATGGGCTAGTACTGTAGGGTAGAGTTTCTCTTTTTCTATTTTCACCCCTATACGTGAAGCTTTAACTTTCTCTTGTAAAGGTTCTAAAGAAGCAAGGACTCCGCTTTCTATTTGTGAAGCTTCTTGCATCCCTACAGGTGCCTCAAGTCGTATCCCCGTTAACGTTTCAATAGAGCTTATAAGCTTCTGTTTTTGTAAATCAATACTATTTTTAGCGATACTCACTTGGTTGAGACTATCGTTTATTTTATAGAGTGATGAGGCAGGTGAACGTCCATTGTCTACTTTTATCTTTAAAGTTTTTTGTGTCTCTAAAAGTGATTGCTCTTTTACATCAAGCGACTTTTTGAGTGCTTGAAGATACACTAAACTTGCATTACTTCCCACAATGATAGCTTCATTTTGAAGCAGATTGATTTTTTTCTTTGCTTTGGCACTCTTTTGTAAGGCTCTTGCTTTATCTGCACTTGAGTAAATAGACTTTACAAAAATTGGCATACTAAAGTTTGCTCCAGCTTTATAAATATTATAACTAAATGGTTGGGTTGGATTTGATGGGTCTCTTACCAAGCCGACAAGTGTATCAGGAGGAACAGGTACTAAGCCTGTAGGGGTTGAGTAGTTATCAAAACTCCCAAAAAGATTTATGGTTGGGTATAGATTGGCAGTTGCTTGTGAAGCTGCTACTTTTGCTTTTTGTATCACCATCTCATCAGATTTTGTTTGCGAATGGTGTTTAAGTGCATCAAACAGCTCTCCCATAGAGTGCGCACTTAACAGTAGCGGGACACTCAGTACTAAAATAGTTTTTTTCATTGTTGTACCTCCAACATTAATTTTATTTTTTCATAAATATATTCTGTAATTTTTTCTATACTACACTCATGACAAGTATTGAGTCCAGCATCAAGCTCTGAGGCAATTTTTCGTAAAGGTGCAGTGGTAACCAGCAAATTAATCGTCCCAACTATCATAAAGTGAATAATCATAGGTTCTACATTATGAAAAATCTTCTGCTTTTCTCCCTCTGCTAAAATTTTACTCAAAAGTGCAAAAAGTTGGCGCATGTTTGCAAACATCTCTTGAGGCAGATGTGCCCCGCTATCACTGAGTTCTCTGAGTAAAAGTGCAGGAAGAGAGGGGTTGCTATGACAATAAAGTGCATAAGTAGCAATAAAATTTTCCAAATCTTTGAGTGGATCTTGTGACTCTTTAGAGATAATCTCTTGATAAATTGCATCTAAAACATGGCTCATTACTTCCGCATAGAGTGTAGACTTATTTTTATAGTAGTAGTAAATCATCGCTTTATTCACAGCTGCTTGTTTTGCGATGTCATCTGTCGTTGTTGCATCGTA
>JALWON010000390.1 GCA_027083475.1 Sulfurimonas sp. | reverse complement strand
AAAAGAACAAACAGAGTGGATACAGACAAAAATGAGGGAACATGGGAGTGTAGAAAAATCATTTCAGTTAGCACAATCACTCTCCAATGAAGCAAAAAATGCTTTGAGTAACGAAAAAGAACTCGTTGCTATTTTAGATACTATGATACAAAGAAGTTACTAATGCACTATTTAAATATAAGTTTTACCCATAAAAATTCCAACCTTGACATAAGAGAAAAGCTCTCTTTTTCTGATGATGCACAAAAGCATAGCTGTTTGAAAACACTTTTAGCGAGTGAGTATATTAATGGAGCCATTTTAATTTCTACTTGTAATAGAATGGAAGTGATGATAAACTGTACTGATGTCAAAGAAGCGATACAAGAGACACTCAAACACCTCAGTCATCGTGCAGGTTTAGATGAAAAAACACTCAAAGAACATGCCGATATTTTTGATGATAGTACAGCAATTCACCATCTCTTTAGCGTGGCGGCCTCTTTAGATTCTATGGTGCTTGGTGAAACGCAGATTGTCGGACAACTCCGCGATGCTTTTCGATTCTCACATGACAATGGTTACTGTGGAAAAAAACTCGCACGTGCTATGAAAAATGCTTTTGTATGTGCTGCAAAAGTAAGAAATACAACAGAAATCTCCTCCAAACCTGTCTCCATGGCAAGCGTCTCTGTTGCAAAACTCAAATCTTTAGTGCCTGATCTTAAGGGCAAAAAAGCACTTGTGATAGGTGTTGGTGAGATGTCAGAGATTACAGCAAAACATCTTGTGAGTGCAGGAGTTCAAGTTTACATTACAAACAGGACACAGCACAAAGCAGAAAAACTCGCCCTTGAGTGTGGTGCACAAACAGTACCTTTTGCTCAACTTGAGCATCTTGTAAATGAATTTGAAATCCTTTTTAGTGCAACTTCAGCACCAGAGGCAATTATTACAGATAGTATAATTAAGCCATGCTCTTTTGATCGTTATTGGTTTGATTTGGCATTACCGCGTGATATAGAGTGTAAAGAAGATGCGAAGATTCATGCTTATGTGATTGATGATTTAACTGCTATTGTGGATGATAATTTAGAATTTCGAGAGAATGCAGCGCGTGAGGCACACGGAATTATAGGAAGAGGTGTGGTTGAATTTTTTGATTGGCTCAGTAGCCAAGATATTGAACCAACTATTAAAGAGATGTATCAAAAAGCTAATGCAGCCGCACAAAAAGAGACACAGCGGGCAATTGCAAAAAAATACATTCCACAAGAGTATGCACAGGAGGCACAGAAGATGTGTGAACAAGCCTTAAAAACATTTTTACATGAAATAACTGCCAACATACGAAATGGTTCAGATGATTTTAAATCTGAACTCATCAGCGGAGCAATGACTTCGATAAGAAAACAAGAAGCGAGTCAAAATTCATGAGAAGAAGTAGAGCCTTTATTCCAACATCCAAAGAAGCACCCTCAGATGCTACCTTAGCAAGTCATATTTATTTAGCCCGTGCGGGATTTATTTCTCAAGTGGCTGCAGGACTCTATAACTATATGCCTTTAGCCAAAAGAGTGATTAAAAAAATCGAAAATGTAATCAATGAAGAGATGAGCCGAGTAGGTGCCCAAGAGGTAGAACTCTCTTTTGTGACACCTGCTGATTTGTGGGCAGAGTCAGGGCGTATTGAAAAGTTTGGTAAGGAGCTCTTGCGTTTTAAAGACAGAAAAGAGAATCTTTTTGTTTTAGGGCCAACACATGAAGAGATGATGGTTGATTTAGTGCGTAACCGTGTCACTTCTTATAAAAATCTTCCACTGAATCTCTACCAAATGAAAACAAAATTCCGTGATGAAGCGAGACCGCGTTTTGGTTTGATGCGAGGACGTGAATTTATTATGAAAGATGGCTACTCTTTTCATGCAAGTGTAGAAGATTTGGACCGTGAATTTGAGAGTATGGAGCAGGCTTATAAAACTATACTCACTCGTTTAGGCTTAGAGTACCGTGTGGTTGAAGCCGATAGCGGGGCTATTGGTGGGAGTGGAAGCAAAGAGCTGATGGTGATTGCCGATAGTGGTGAAGATACAATAGCGATCTGTTCTTCTTGCGAATATGGAGCCAATATAGAAGCCGCAAAACGCAGCTTTAACCCCAATCCTCCAGAAGCTCCCGAGGCAGAATTTAACAAGTTTTTGACACCAGATGTTAAAAGCATAGAAGATTTGGCAGCATTTTTAAAAATAGATGCCTATTACACCATTAAATGTGTTGCAAAACGGGTGGTATATGAGGATGAGAGCGAAATAGTCCTTTTCTTTTTACGTGGTTGCGATAATCTACAAGAGGTAAAAGCGATAAACGCAACAGATGCCTTAGATATTGTGGATGTGAGTGAAGAAGAACTCAGAGAGATAGGTATTGTTCCAGGTTTTATAGGACCGCTTGATCAAGATAAAGCAAAACATGTCATCGACTGTGAACTTAAAAATGCGCCAAATATGGTCTGTGGAGCCAATGAACAAGATTATCATTATGTTGGTGTCGATATGAAAGTGCTTGAAGATGTTGCGTATTTTGCAGAGATAGCAGAAGTAAATGAGGGCGATACCTGTCCGCATTGTGAGGGCACTTTGAGCTTTACAAAAGGGATTGAAGTGGGGCATATTTTTAAACTTGGTACGACCTATTCAGAGGCTTTACAAGCAGAGTACTTAGATGAAAATGGAAAGTCACAGCCCTTTATTATGGGAACTTATGGTATGGGAGTCTCACGTTTAGTGGCAGCTGTTATTGAGCAACACCATGATGAGAATGGATGTATCTGGACTAAAGAGACTGCTCCTTATATGGTAAATATTATGATTTCAAATATTAAAAACGAAGCACAGGTTGCACTTGGAGAGTCCTTATATGCACAATTGCAAGAAAAAAATGTAGAAGTGATGCTTGATGATAGAAAAGAACGCTTTGGCTTTAAGATGAAAGATGCTGAACTCATTGGGTTTCCTTATACGATTATTATCGGTAAAGAGCTTGAAAATGGTGC
>JALWON010000389.1 GCA_027083475.1 Sulfurimonas sp. | reverse complement strand
CAATAAGTGCCGATAAAAAGCCCATAATAGCAACACCAATATAGCCTGAACCATGCTGTTTTGCACTAATTTTTGTCACCAAAGCATCAGGAAGTTTTAACTCATAAAAACCAAACATACTAAAAGCGAGAGCAACAAAAATAAATGAAAACGAGTAAACAACCCAAGGTGTTTGCAGCGCTGCTTGGAGATTTGCTCCAAAAAGCCCTGCTAAGACACCAGCTATAGTGTATGCGACTGCCATAGAAATCACATACACAAGAGAGAGAAGAAACGCTTTTTTTGTTGTAATCCCTTTCCCTTGAGAGATGATTAATCCTGAAATGATAGGAATCATTGGAAAAACACAAGGGGTCATTGCGAGTAAAAGCCCAAATCCAAAAAATGTTAAAAGAATAATAAAAATATTGCCATTTTTAATGGTATCGGCGATGCTATCAGTTTGTGACTTTTCACTTTTAGCATCAAAACTTAAATCGGGTAATGCCTCTGATGAAGCGAGTTTATCACTATTTACATTGAGTATAAAATCTTTTTCACTTGGTTCATAACAAATACCATCATCAGAACAGCCCTGATACGAGACTCTCACAGTCACTTTTTGCATGCCTCTCACACCTGCTTCTTTGGCGAGTTTTAAAATAAATTTTGGGGATTTGAGATAAACGAGGGTATCGTGATGTTTTACTGATTGAGGAGCAATCTTTTCTACAAGTGTAATGCCATTGCCCTTAACAAGCTTCACATCTACTTTCTCTTCATAAACATAAATCTTTTTGCCTAAAACTATGCCGGCTTCGATTTGTGCTTTATCATTTACTTTTGCATAGGGTTTAAAAGCTTCAGCAGGTAATAAAAACTGACCTGCATGAAGCATATGTAAACCAAGCACCATAAATACAACTGTTTTTACAATAACATTCATTCTTAATTTCCTATTTTTGATAAGAAATTATAACATGTGTATGTGTATGGTTTGTGTATAAGCTACTTTAACTCTCCATTTCCATAATGTTTATAAAGGTAGTCAAGAACTGTTTTTTGATCCTCTTTTGTAATTGGTGCTTTAAAATGTACAATCATTTTATCTATTTTCTTTTTCCAAAAAAGTTTTGATTGTGGTCCTTGGTTAATGATATACCCAAAAGAGTGACACATCAAACAGTTTGCATTGACAGCATCAAATCCCTTACCCATTTTAATTTCATAAGCAATATAAGGGACTTCCATCTCCTCTTTTACCTGTGCAAACAAACTTATACTTAACAACATCATTACTATTAATTTTTTCATTTTACTCTCCTAAACCACTTCTACATTAACAACATCGATACCATTATATTTGTATCCACCATGGTTCCATAACACATCTTTTGCAAGCGGTTGTTCTTCACCAAGTCTATTGATAGCCTTTGCCATAATTTTTAATTTGCCATATTTATTTGGCTTAAATCCAAATCGGAATGCTTTATAAGCATAGCGTCCAGCATCATTATCTAAAAGTGCACTCTCCCAAGTTTTGCCATCATCTAAAGATATTTGCACATCTTTGATTCCTAAACCACTATCAAACGCAACACCACGGACAACAAGTTGTGAATGATAAGCAATCTTTGCCCCTTCTAAAGGATACCCTATGACTGATTTTACATTCATTTTTGTAATTGGTTTTGTTGATTTAAAATGCTTTTGTGGTGTCTCTGATTCTGTCGCATTATCAGGAACTCTATACGCTTCATCCATAAAGAAAAGTGATTTATATTTGTTAGTCACCGTAATATGGCTCATCATTTTCACCCAGCTGTCAGAGTAGTAGCCAGGAATAATTAAACGCAATGGATACCCATTGAGGTATGGTAAATCTTCACCATTCATCTCATATGCTAAAATCACATGGTCATCTAACTCTTCAAGGTGCAATTCACGTACAAAGTTTGGTGTTTCATAATATGCAGCTTTTTCAAGTCCGTTAAACCCTATCCACTGTGCATCTTTTTTGAGTCCTGCACGGTCTAAGATGTCACTTAAACGCACCCCTTTCCATTTTGCACAGCCCATTGCACCGCTTCCCCACTGTATACCGCCAGGAATTGGGTGAAATGCAGAACGGCTATTTCCACCACACTGTAAAACAGCTGTTACTTCAACCTGTTCAAAATCATGCTTCAATGATTTTAAAGAGATATTTAACTCTCTCTCTACTAAACCATCAATTTTAATTGTATATGCATCAGGATCAATATATGTTGGAATATCTGGAAGATGCCAACGCACAAAAAAGCTATCATTAGGTGTAATACTTTGTGTAAATATATCTCTTGGTGTTTCTAAAAGTGGTGGTCTATCAGAATATGTAATCATTGGTCTCTTCTCAGGGAATGCAACCTTAGAAATCTTTCGTCCAGTTATAGGTTGTGTTGTCACCCCTGCTGACAAAGAACTTCCAACTAATGCAGCAGAAGCTGCGATAGAAGTTTTAAAAAAGTCTCTTCTTTTCATAAATTTTCCTTATAATGTTTTATTATAAGAATAATTATATCAAATTATCTTTAAAGTAACTGCTCTACAACTATTGAATTTTCTATGTTATAATTCTCTTATGAATGACACAACAGACTTTACAACCTTAACAATCCGAATGCTTATTTTTGTAGTAATTGCGGGAGTGTTTTACTTTACACTCAAGAGTAAAAAAAGAGATTAAGACTTTTTTCTTAAATCTTCTGCGATTGCTCGAGCCTCTGCCAATTTTTGCATCAAATCATCAAACATTTTCAAAAATCTCTCATCGAGTGCCAAGCTGCCATCCTCTTTTACCATTGTATTTTGTAAATTATTGAGTGCAAGTTCAAGTTGCATCACAGTGAGTGCTGGATTAGCCATCTTCTTCTCCTAAATATTTTGGTACCAATGCCTTGATCGTTTCATATATTTTTTCAAAATCTGTAGAGTAAACTCTATTTTGCCCAATTGCTGTTATAAAATTTGTATCACGGTTAAAACGCGGGACTAAATGCATATGAATATGTTCTGCTATCCCTGCCCCT
>JALWON010000388.1 GCA_027083475.1 Sulfurimonas sp. | reverse complement strand
CACCAATCATTCTGATGACTTCTAGAATGATGTCTTTTCCTGTTGTATATTTCCCCGGTTTTCCACTCAAATTTACTTTGATAGACTCAGGAACCTTAAACCAATTGCCTCCGCTAATCATAGCAAACGCAAGGTCAGTGGAACCCATACCTGTAGAAAAAGCTCCTAGTGCCCCATGTGTACAAGTATGCGAGTCGGCACCAATGATGACATCACCCGGTACAACAAGCCCTTTTTCTGGTAAAAGAGCATGCTCAATCCCCATATCTTTTTCATCAAAAAAGTTTTTAAGTTGGTGTTTTTTCGCAAAGTCACGAGAGATTTTTGCCTGATTTGCCGAAGCAATATCTTTTGCTGGAATAAAGTGGTCAAGCACGATAGAGAAGCCATCAGGATTTGCTAGTTTTTGTGCACCGCTCAAATTAAATGCTGAAATAGAGATAGGAGTTGTAATATCATTTCCAATAACCATGTCGATGTTTGAACGGATAATCTCACCCGCAAAAACTTCACGACCGACATGCTCGGAAAATATTTTTTCTGTTATAGTTTGTGCCATAAAGGAACCTCTTAAAATATAATTAATTATGCGATTATATCATAAGAGATTTAAAAGAGGTTTTAGTCTGTACCTACTATTTTTGTTTTTACAAAGTGAGCCACTGCACGCAGTTTTGTGTCATCATACTTTCGGCTCCATGATGGCATATCTTTTTTATCTGCACCCCAATAGTGTGCACCAAATTTTAAAATAAGAAAAATCTGATCCTCGTCTAACACTGTTTTTCTCAAATCATAAGGAAAAAGGAACTCTTTATTCTCTTTTGATTGTTCCACATAGATACTGTTTCCATCGCCCTTAAGTCCATGGCAAAGGCTACAGTTGCGTTTAAAAATCTTTTTCCCAATTTTATGCATCTTTTTGGCATCTAGTTTTTCTACCTTTGCTTCAGATAAATGTTTTTTTATCCTTGCTTCTCTGTGCGCATTAAAAGTTTTAGAAACATACTGGGCGATATTCTCTATTTGTTCCTCTTCATACACATACTTAAATGCAGACATGATGTCAGAATGTGCTCCATAGGCATGCCCACCATCAGATATAATTTTAACCATCTGTTGTGCAGAGAGAATACTGTCTTTTAGTCGTCTTGGCTTGACTGTCAGCTTTATTCCTGTATCTGTTGCACCTGTTTCACCATGACAACTGACACATGTTTCATTATAGAGTCGCTTCCCTTCTTCTAAATCATCAGATGCACAAAGTTGTAGACTGCCAAGCAATAAAGCACTGATGATTATATAAAAATGCTTCATCATTTACTCAACAGTAACTTCTAAAAGCATATTTGGGTGAATCGCACACTCAACATTAAAGGACTCTTTAGAGTTTATCTTCATATGTGTCTCCTTACCTGTTGGTTGCATCCCTACATCGAACTCATTTGCTTCATCATCTGTATAAGCATTATGTGCAAAAGGGTCAGAATTTTTAAATGTAATCGTATCACCCACATGCACCGTCAATTTACTTGGGATAAATGTTTTTCCCTTTTGATCAACTACCCAATTTTTTGCACTCAAAGTGACACTTAAAGCTCCAGCTATAACTAACATCGTCGCAATTTTTTTCATATTTTTATCCTTTTTTCTTTTATTTATTGTGGAAACTTTGTTGGAATATCGAGTTTCATATCTGGGCCTGTTAATGTCTTCATAAAGGCTACTATTTGGCTAATCTCTGTTTGTGTAAGGTGTCTGTCTACTATGTAAGTTGATTTATTTTTCACACCATTTTTATAACGCCCACCACTTGCACAAATCGTTGCAGCTTCTGTGAGAGTTTTAACACTGCCATCATGAAAGTAAGGTCCAGATTTTGTAATATCTCTGAGCGTTGGTGTTTTAAAGACTCCATACCAAGCAGCACGGCGTTTGAGGTTATAGCGACCAAGATCTTTACCTTGTAAATCACCATCTTTTAGCCCAATGTTGTGAAAACTGCCATCTGTAAAGTTAAACTTATCATGACAATCTGCACAGTGTGCTTTGCCAATAAAGAGCTCATACCCTTTGAGTGCTTTTTTACTAATGGCTTTTTTATCACCCATTGCATATTTATCAAAAGGCGCTGTTGTTGAGAGTACCGTTCGCTCAAATGAGGCAATCGCTTTTGCTAAAGTTTTGTTGTTGATGCCACCCTCATTTGGATATGCTTTATTGAAAAGTTTTACATACCCTTGAATCTTTTGGAGTTTCGGAATCAACTCCTCCAATGGCATATTCATCTCTACATCTGCTTCTATCGGGCCGAGGGCTTGCTGTTCTAAACTCTTCGCACGTCCATCCCAAAAGAGTTTTCTCAAGTATGCCGTGTTGAGTACTGTTGGCGAATTTCTAGGGCCTCTGCCAGCACCAACTGCTTTAGAGACAGGGACTAAGTCTGTCCAACCGCGTTTAGGGTGATGACAAGTCGCACAGGAAACTTTTTCATTTGCAGACAATCTTTTATCAAAATAAAGCAATTTTCCTAACTCTATACGCTCTTTTGTAAGCTTATTATCTTTTGGTTGGGGTACCTCATTTGGTCGTATCCACTTACTCATATCACTTGTTGCAAAAAGTGTACTTGAGACAAGCAAAGCACTTAATCCTAATTTAATAATCATCTTTTTCTCCTCATATTAATTTGGGTCACACTTTAAACTCTTGAAGTCGTACTCCGAGTTCATCGGTAAGTTGATGCAGATGTGCACTCGCTTGCGCCACATGATCAACACTCTCTTTGTTTTCATTCGATATTTGACTAATATCATTGATTTTACTGATGATACTATCTGTTTTGTTGGCATTTTCTCGATACCCATCAAGAATATTTTCACTCATCTTCGTTGATTCATTCATAATTGCAACGGTTGCATTAATCTTCTCACCAACACTAGTAGAGATGCTTGCAAGTTCTTCAATTTGAGATGAACTTTTGTTCATTTCATTAGAGCTGTCTATGATAGCTTGCACAATGATGTTTATCGTTGCATTTATCTCTGATA
>JALWON010000387.1 GCA_027083475.1 Sulfurimonas sp. | reverse complement strand
AATTCTTGAAAATCTAAAAGCTATTAGTAAACCTGTAAATGGTAAGCAAGGGATTGCACAGGTTGCTACTATTTCTGCAAATTCTGATAGTGCTATTGGAGATATGATAGCTGAAGCTATGGATAAAGTAGGGCAAGATGGTGTCATTACGGTTGAAGAGGCAAAAGGTATTTCAGATGAACTTGATGTTGTTGAAGGCATGCAATTTGACCGTGGTTATTTAAGTCCTTATTTTATTACAAATGCAGATAAAATGATTGCAGAGATTGAAAATCCTTGGATTTTACTTGTCGATAGTAAAATTTCGTCATTAAAAGATTTGCTTCCAGTTTTAGAACAAGTACAAAAAACAAATCGTCCTTTACTTATTATTGCTGAAGATGTTGAAGGTGAAGCTCTCTCAACACTTGTTGTCAATAAATTGCGTGGTGTTTTAAATATTAGTGCAGTGAAAGCACCAGGTTTTGGAGATAGAAGAAAAGCAATGTTACAAGATATTGCAACACTTACAGCGGGTACCGTTATCTCTGAAGAGACTGGACATACTCTTGAGGGTGCAGATATTCAAATGCTAGGACAAGCTTCTCGTGTTGTCATAGATAAAGACAATACAGTTATTGTTAATGGTGCTGGTGATGATGCTATGGTACAAGCAAGAATTGCAGAAATCAAAGTGCAAATAGACGCAACAACTTCTGAATACGACAAAGAAAAGCTACAAGAACGTTTAGCAAAATTGAGTGGTGGGGTTGCCGTTATTAAGGTTGGTGCGGCTACTGAGACTGAGATGAAAGAGAAAAAAGACAGAGTTGATGATGCATTGAGTGCAACAAAAGCAGCAGTTGAAGAAGGTATTGTAATCGGTGGGGGAGCAGCACTTGTCCGTGCAGCTTCTTTAGTCTCTCTTGAACTTGAAGGTGATCAAAAAATAGGATGTGAGATTATTTTACGTGCGGTCAAAGCACCGATTAAACAAATAGCTGCAAACGCAGGTTTTGATACTGGTGTTGTCGTCAATGCAATAGAGATGGCAGAAAATAAAAATACTGGTTTTAATGCTGCAACTGGTGAGTATGTAGATATGTTTGAAGCGGGAATCATTGACCCTCTTAAAGTTGAGCGTGTTGCACTTACAAACGCAACATCTGTTTCTTCCTTACTTCTTACAACAGAAGCAGCAATTTTTGAGATTAAAGAGCCTGAAGCATTACCTGACCCAGGTGCAGGAATGCCACCACAAATGGGCATGCCTGGAATGATGTAATTCATTCCATTGTATCTTCCACAAACCACCATTTTGGTGGTTTCATATGAATTACTTATGAATTTAAATTTTGCTTGGTCCCATTTTTTAGAGGATGAACTCTCACAAGCATATGTGCAAGAACTTCAAAAGTATATAAGTAAAGAGTATAAAATACACACTGTTTATCCAGCTTATGAAAACATTTTTAAAGCTTTTAATTTAGTACCCTTAGAGAAACTCAAAGTTGTCATTGTCGGGCAGGATCCTTACCATGGTGCCAATCAAGCTAATGGTCTTGCTTTTTCTGTAAATGAGCATGTCAAAATACCCCCATCATTGAGAAATATTTATAAAGAACTTGTAGAAGATATAGGATGTGCTTCTCCTCATCATGGAAACCTCGCAGCATGGGCAAAAGAGGGGGTTTTGTTAATAAACAGTGTGCTGAGTGTCAGACATGGCGAACCGAATTCGCATAAAAATAAGGGTTGGGAAGATTTTACAGATACAGTGATAAGAAAAATTTCTCAAGATTTTAGGAATGTTGTGTTTATTTTATGGGGTGCACCTGCACAAAAAAAGATGACTTTGATTGATGCAAAAAAACATTTGATTCTAACATCTGCACACCCCTCACCACTCTCTGCTTACAGGGGTTTTTTTGGTTCTCGACCTTTTTCAAAGACGAATGCATATTTAGTGAAAAATGACTTAGAACCTATCAATTGGTGTTTGAGTGCACAACAAACTCTGCTATAACAGGAAGATGGTCAGAGTAGCCTTTGCCCTTATGCTTGGGCACTCTGCCTCGACTTACTTTCCATCTGTAAGGGTACTTTCCATGCCATAAATAGGCTCTTTGAAATACTCTTATGGAGTGGTTCTTATAATGTATTTTTGCACTATTTTGCAGGAGAAGAGGGGAGATGATGATATTGTCCATTGCCTCTTTTTTCCCTCTAAATATATAGCTGTATCGCTCACTCTTTTTTGTATCATACCAGAGGTTATAGAGACTCTCTTTCTTATGTTCATTTTTTGTATGTAAAACATCATTAATACCGGTGTGTCCATTGGTATTGTTGAGTTTTCTTTTTCTTGTAAATTTTTTATACTCTTCATAGTCAGAGTTAAAGTCCCCGAGTATAATGATATTTTTGTCAAAACCAATCTGTTTTATTCTCTTTCTGAGTGCTTTTGCAGAGACTATTCGCATACTTTCAGGACCAGCTTTTGACTTCCAATGGTTTACAAAAAGGTATACATCTTGATGATTGATTGTAAATTTGACTTCTAAGATATTTCGGTATTTATAGGAGGATGTAACACTAATCTCTTTGGCATATACAAAAGGGATTTTACTCAAAATTGCCACTTTTACAGTAGTCTCTTTTTTGTTGGCTATTGCATAGTATGGGTAGTACAAATGCTCTTGTTTGAGAGTATAACGCAAATCTTTAAGGGCTTGGAGAGATTCTACCTCTTGGAGTGCGATGATGTCGGCATCTATCTCTTTGATAACTCGTGCAAGATTTTTGCGCTTTAGCTGATAATTTTTTTGGTTCCAAAGAGATTGTGAATTGGGGATATACTCCTTATATTCATGACCACTGCGTTGTAAATCAAAAAGATTTTCAACATTATATGTTGCTATTTTCAAATTACTCTCTCCATAAACCATGGCACCCAACAAAAGTAAAAGAGCAAAAAATCTCACTACTTGATGCCATTTAAACGCAAGAGTTGTTTCACATCTGCTTCTCTTCCCATGAGTGCTTCAAACAGAAGTTTCATACTTTGTGAGCCCCCT
>JALWON010000386.1 GCA_027083475.1 Sulfurimonas sp. | reverse complement strand
CCAAAATATTATCTACTCCTATATCGACATTTTTGGAAGTGACTGCGAAATAAAAACACTCATGAATATGTATGAAAAACTCTCCAAAAAAAGATTGGCTATTACCCAAGATGGCAACAATATCATCGACAGAGATAAGTGGGTGAATTCTGAAATTTTTACTCACTCATCATAGCGATAAGTGTTTCACGAGTATCCTCAAAAGGGTTTTGATAGGTTGCCCCTTGGGAGATAAACTTTTCCATTGCCTCTTTTTTTGCAATGGCCATGTCAAGCTCGCTGTCGCTCCCCTGTGTATAAGCACCAATCCGAATAAGTACTTCATTCTCTTTAAGCAGCGTGTAATAACGCCGAAATTTAAGTACAGCTCGAAAATGTTCCTCATTGATAATATCATTCATCACCCGTGAGGCAGAGTTTAAAATATGCACAGGAGGGTAGATTCCAAAATCGGTCATTTCACGAGAGAGTACAATATGCCCATCTAAGATTGAGCGTGACTGATCGGCAATAGGGTCACTCATATCATCCCCCTCAATCAACACCGTAAAAAATGCTGTAATGCTTCCTTTGCCTTCCTCTTTTCCTGCACGCTCCATGAGTTGCGGTAAAAGTGTTAAAGAGGAGGGCGGATAGCCTTTAGAAGTAGGGGGTTCCCCAAGTGCGAGCCCAATCTCACGCTGTGCCATCGCAAAACGTGTGACCGAATCCATAATAAACAAAACATCTAAGCCCTGATCTTTAAAGTGTTCCGCCACACTCATAGCAGCAAACGCACCATATTTTCGCATTAGAGGGCTATCATCTGAAGTGGCAACGATGATAACTGTATTGGTCAAGTCGCCTCCAAGATTTTTTTCTATAAACTCAGGTACCTCCCGACCACGCTCACCAATAAGTGCGACAACTTTAATAGGGGCATCTGCTCCACGGACAATCATGCCCATAAGTGTAGATTTTCCCACACCACTTCCTGCAAAAATTCCAAGTTTTTGTCCCTTACCGCAAGTCAGGAGTCCATCTATAGATTTTACACCCACACTAAAAACTTCATCTATCATGCCGCGTTTCATAGCAGCAATCGGGGCTTTAATGATAGGGGAGAGCTTAGAGTTATGAATACTCCCTTTGCCATCTATAGGTCGCATAAAGGGATCAACCACTCGTCCAAGCAGGGCATCACCAATGGCGATATTTAATCCCGTCGAGTCTAAAAAAACCTTATCGCCAGAACAAAACCCTTCAACAAAACTAAAGGGTGTGATAAAAAATGTATTGCCATCTATCTCTGTGACCATCCCTATCGTCTCTTGTCCTGTAGCATTAGAGACAATACGAACAATATCAGAAATACTAACATTCAGCCCAGTAGCCGTAATCACCGTCGCATTAATTTTCACGACTTCTCCAAAAGAGACAGAATAATTTGCACTCGAGAGTTTTTCTTTGAGAGAAGTAAAAGGCATTTGTTTTAAAAACGTGTATGCGTTGGAGAATTAATTAAAGAGAAAAATTCACTCCGTGTTTTTTCATCTTTTTTAAACAGACCCCGCAGGGCAGAGGAGGTTGTTGTGGAGTTGATTTTTTCTACACCGCGCATCTCCATACACATATGGCGTGCTTGAATCACAACAGCAACTCCCTTAGGTGCAATAGCATCCATAATAGCATCTGCAATCTGTTCTGTCAGTTGCTCTTGAATCTGCATACGGCGGGCAAAAACATTGACAACACGCGGGATTTTTGAAAGCCCTACAACCTTGCCATCAGGAATATAAGCTACATGCACACGACCAATAATCGGCAGGAGATGGTGCTCACAAGTCGAGTAAAACTCTATATCTTTAACAAGCACCATCTCATCATTTGAGCTGCTAAAGAGTGCTTTTGAGAGTATCTCTTTGGGATTTTCTTTATACCCTCCATACATAAACTCATACGCCTTTCTTACACGCTTTGGTGTGTCAAGCAAGCCCTCTCTTTGTGAATCTTCACCCACATGCTCCATCATGACTTTTACAGCATTTTCAAATTGCATATTATTGTGTGAATCAGACATCTTTTGCTCTTAATGGACTAAAATATGTGGCACAATCAGTGGATACTTTTTCATTTTACGGAAAATATGTTTTCGTACCACTTGGCGAAGGTCATTCTCTAAGGCTTTGGCATTATCTATGAGTCCAGGTTTCATATTAATCAAAAAGTGTTCTATGATATCTTGCATCTCTTTGGCAAAAAACTTATCTTGTTTGTCTGGTACAATTCCAAAAGTGGTTACCTTTGGATGTGATAACATTTTTGATGTTTGCTCACTTACCTCAACAACCATCATCACCACACCATCAGAAGCCAATTTTTGTCTATCTAAAATAATGTCATCTTCTATTTTATTGTTATTTTGATTGTCAATATATGTTTTTCCAGTTTTCACTGTTTTCACTTTTCGCATATATTTTGGTGCAATTTCTATCTGCTCGCCATCAGTCATGAGTAAAATATTTCTCTCAGGAATACCACATGCTACACCTGTCTCACTATGGCGTGTGACATGGTTATACTCACCATGAATTGGTAAAAAGAATTTTGGATTGACCAAACGCAACATCAATTTTTGCTCTTCCATCGAAGCATGCCCAGAGACATGAATATCTTTACTCATCTCAATCCTTGCACCTGCACGTTGGAGGTAATTGAGCATACCGGAGATACTCCCTTCATTTCCAGGAATAGCACGAGAAGAGAGGACAACAAGGTCTGTTGGTTTAATTTTTATATGTCTATGCTCACCAATACTCATACGAAAAAGAGCAGAGTTTGCCTCCCCTTGAGATCCTGTTGTGACAATCAGCACATCTTTATCTTCCATGCGTACCACTTCATCAGCATCCACAAAGAGCCCTTTTGGAAAACGCAGGTAATCATACTGCATTGCCAGCTCAAGATTACGCTCCATTGAACGCCCAATGACACATACCTTACGGTTATATTTCATGGCTTGTTCTATCGCTTGTTGCACACGGTGAATGTTGGAGCTAAAAGTAGATAAAATAATTCTTCCCTCTGCCTTGGCAAAAACTCTCTCTAGGGCAGGGCCAACACTTTTTTCAGAACCTGTTGGATTAGGATTATGTGAGTTGGTTGAATCACTCAAAAGGCATAAAACACCTTTTTCACCATAATGTGCCAATCTATGTAAATCTGCAGCATAGCCATCTACAGGTGTATAATCAATCTTAAAGTCACCCGTATGGATTACCGTTCCTGCTTCAGTAGTAATCGCAACAGAAGAAGAATCGATGATAGAGTGGGTCATATGCATCCACTCCACTTCAAAATCATTTCCTATTTTATACACTTCGCGTTTGACAATAGGGTGAAAATATTTACGATGCTCTTTAATATGATGCTCATCAAATTTGTTCCCAATCATCGCTAATGGTAAAGGTGTTCCATAGATAGGAAATTGCATCTCTTTATAAAGATACGGCATAGCCCCGATGTGATCTTCGTGTGCATGGGTAATAATCACACCCACAATCTTATCTTTAATCTCACGAAGATAAGCGAAATCAGGAATTAAAATATCAACACCGTGCATCGTCTCATCAGGAAAACTCATGCCGACATCGACTAAAATTGCCTCTTTTTCAGTCTCAAACACCATAATATTTCCGCCAATTTCACCTAAGCCCCCAAGTGGAGTCACACGGATTTTTGCTTTTGTGTTTAAATCAATTTTAAAATGAGGGTTTTGTCTCTGCTTATGCGCTTCTTGATTTTTGCTAACAAACTTTCTCAGATTTTCATCTGTTGGTGCAGGTTGGCGCTTGTAGCGATTGTTACGATTTTTATTGCGATTTGCATTCGCAGGTTTCTTGCCTGTTGGTTTTTCACCCTCTTTTGCATTCGGGTTTTTATTTGGGTTAGGTTTACGGTTTCTGTTATTTGGTCTTCTGTTATTTGGTTTTTTGTCTGTTTGTGGTTTTGCTTCTTGCACAACCTCTTTATTCTCTTCTGACATCCAAACTCCTGTATTTTTATAGTATTTTATAGAGTTGGTGATAGTCCTTCGTGCTGAGTTGATGAGGGCGAATGGTTAATGTAAGTTCTAATGCATCAAATGCATCTATAAGCTTTGGCTTTTCATACTCAGAAGAGAGATTTTTCATCAAAGTTTTTCGAGGCTGGCTAAATGCAACTCTTAACATGCGCTCAAAATCTTTATCGCTTCTATCTCTACTCTTTTGTATCAAAAAAACAGCAGAATCAACTTTTGGCTGTGGATCAAACGCAGTTGGAGGGACTTTGACAACAATTGCCGCTTCTCCTACACTTTGAGTAATAATACCCAAAGAGCCAAATACTTTTTCACCATGTGTCGCACAAAATTTTTCTGCTACTTCAAGCTGTACCATTACTAAGATATTCTTACACATTGGATCTTCGAGTGCTTTGAGTATGATGTTCGTAGCTATATAGTATGGCAAATTTGCCACCAAGTCATACGGCTCATCTATCAAAGAACTCTGCCAAGCTTGTAAAACATCCCCACAATGGAAGTGGAGTCGCTTGGTAGCAATCTCTTTTTTGAAGGTATCTTGTAACAGTTTACATAAATCGGTATCTACCTCAAAAGCTTCAACACTTTTGACATCAACTAAAAATTTAGTTAAATCACCTAAGCCAGGTCCAATCTCGACAATCTTATTATCATTTTTGGGCATCGATTCGACGATTTTTCTTAAAACGCTCTCATCTTTTAGAAAGTTTTGTCCAAACTTTTTCTTTGCTACAACGTTTTCTTTTTTCATAGAATGGAGTGTATACTAAATATACTTACACTTTGCTAAGTATATTTAGTTTGGAGCAAAGAAAGTAAAAACTTTATACTAAAGTCCTAATCTTATCTTCTGATACAGCGATAAGTCTTCGCTCAAGTCTATTGATTTCTTCTAATAACTCTTTTGAAATCTTTTCCATCTCTACATAATGTTCTGCTGCAACTTTAGACTCTACCTCATTAACATTTCTTCTTCTCAGTCCAAGCAGTTTCGTAAAAAAACCACCCTTTGCCTTGTTAAAATAAATATTAAAAATTTGTAGATAGACATCATGCAGTTTAAAATGGAGACTCTCTATACTTGCCATGGCTTCCATAGGATTATTTGCCAAAGAGTTGAGCATCTGTCCATCACCATAAAACCATTTTCCAAATTTGCACTCTGTGGAATTTACGGGAATTGCATCTTCTTCTACTTCTAAACCACTGATGAGCAACTTCGCTTTTTGTACCCATTTTATATGTGCTGCTTTTGCGGCTCTTAAATGGTTAACAACTTCTTCTTTTTCCATTTATGCTACTCCATATTTATATTAAATTCATTATAGTATTTTATACATTAAAGATTTCTAAACTCCTAAAATATTTTTCATAAGAGTTCTCTCTATGTTTCATGTGAAACATTTTCTAAGCGAAAAAGGATATAATTGCATATATTATAGAGGATAGTAAAATCATGAATTATTTCGCAAAACGAATCATTCCTTGTCTTGATGTAAAAGATGGAAGAGTTGTAAAAGGTGTGAACTTTGTAGGCTTAAAAGATGCAGGAGACCCTGTAGAAGTTGCTAAAAGGTATAATGAAGAGGGTGCGGATGAACTTACTTTTTTAGACATTACTGCTTCATCAGACAACAGAGACACCATAGTTGATATTGTCGCACAAGTGGCTCGAGAAATATTTATACCATTGACTGTAGGCGGTGGTATTCGTAAACTCGATGATATTTACAAACTGCTCAATGTCGGTTGCGATAAAGTCAGTGTCAATTCAGCAGCTATTAAACGACCCCAACTGATAGATGAAGGTGCGAAGCGTTTTGGTTCTCAGTGTATAGTCACAGCAATCGATGTCAAAAAAGCGGACAATGGCAAATACCATGTCTTTTTAAATGGTGGTCGTGTAGATACTGGTATCGATGCCCTTGAGTGGGCAAAAGAGGTAGTAGATCGTGGAGCAGGGGAGATACTTTTGACTTCCATGGATGCCGATGGAACAAAGGCAGGGTTTGAGCTCAACATTACAGAACAAATCAGCCAAGCGCTCAATGTTCCAGTCATTGCAAGTGGTGGGGCAGGAACAATGCAGCATATCAAAGAAGCATTTGACCATGGAGCAGATGCAGCCCTTGCTGCGAGTATCTTTCACTATAAAGAGATTGACATTATGGATTTAAAACACTATCTTCACGATGAAAAAATCCCTGTAAGACTGTAGGGAGTAGTATGATAGTATGTGCAGGAAACAATGAAACTTTTGACTTTGCCCAACCCATTGGTGTCGGGCTTATTGAGAGTGCTATGAATTTAACACGTTTGTGTCTGTTTGATAAACCTGAATTTTTACTCTTTGTAGGAAGTGCAGGAAGTTATGGAGAGGCACAAATTTTTGACATCATTGAGAGTAAAACAGCTGCAAACATTGAACTTGCTTTTTTAAGCAATGATGCCTATACACCACTTGACAATGTAATCACAGCGAATGAAACGGAAAAAAAAGATGTTGTTGTCAACTCCTCAAACTATATCTCTACTAACGAAACACTCACAAAAAACTTTCTCAAATTTGGTGTCGGCATAGAAAATATGGAATTTTTCTCTGTCCTTAAAATTGCACAAGAGTTTGAGATTCCAGCAGGCGGTGTTTTTTGCATAACAAATTTTACTAACGCTAACGCACATGAAGATTTTCTCAAAAACCATACAAAAGCAAAAGAACTACTGAGTGAATATGTACAAAAACGCATCAAGGAACTAACAAAACGATGAGTAACTTAAAACCCTCCCTTATGGACTTTACACAAAAAGAACTCGCTGCACTTGTCAAACCAGCCTTCCGTGCAAAACAGATTTACGGGTGGATATATCATCACTATGCAGATAATTATGAGGCAATGAAAAATATTCCCCAATCACTCAAAGCAGAACTTGAAGAAAAGTACTGTGTCAATCCCCTCAAAATAGCTCGTAAAGAGGAGTCAAATGATGGGACGATTAAATACCTTTTAGAACTTCAAGATGGAAAAACGATGGAAGCAGTCTGGCTCAAGATGAAAGAGGAGCAAGTCGATTGTAACGGTGAAATCACACAAGAAGCAAAATATACTATCTGTGTCTCCACACAAGTAGGGTGTAAAGTAGGGTGCACATTTTGTCTCACGGCAAAGGGTGGTTTTACACGAGATTTAAGTGCAGGAGAGATAGTCGCACAGGTTGTCACACTCAAAAAAGATAACAATCACAAACATAACCGCATGATAAATATAGTCTATATGGGTATGGGTGAACCACTTGATAACCTCGCAAATCTTACAAAAGCTATAACAATATTTCAAGAAGATGAGGGGCTCTGTATCAGTGGAAAACGACAAACTGTTTCTACAAGTGGGCTGAGCAACAAGATAGATCAACTTGGAGAGATGGATTTGGGAGTGCATATTGCTATCTCTTTGCATGCTGTAGATGATGCATTACGAACAGAACTTATTCCAATGAACAAAGCACATAACATCAACTCTATCATAGAAGCGGTCAAACGTTTTCCAATAGACACACGCAAACGTGTGATGTTTGAGTACCTTGTTATAAAAAATAAAAATGATGATTTAGGCAGTGCAAAAAAACTAGTCAAACTCCTGAGTGGTATTAAAGCAAAAGTAAATCTCATCTACTTTAATCCTTATCCGGGAACACCCTATGAGAGACCAAGCAGAACAGACATGATAGCATTTCAAGAGTATCTGGTACAACATGGCCTGCTCTGTACCATACGTGATTCTAAGGGCATTGACATTAGTGCAGCTTGCGGGCAGTTAAAAGAAAAAACAAAACAAGACGAGGAGATAGCATGAGTTATGTAGATATAGGAGAAGTTATTTTTATAGTTGTCTCATTTATAGTAGCTATTGGTGGTTTCTTATATGCCGTCAAAAACGATAAAATTTAATCTCTTCTATGATAAAATAGAAGTATCTCAATAAAAGGATAGAACATGGCTGATAAACAAGATTCAGATAGAATAAAAGAGATATACAAACTCTGCAAAGGTCACTTTGGTGATGTACGTTTTGTAGGTATTAAATACCACAATAAAATTGGTTGGATAGCAAAAGCACAACTTGGTGCCGGTTTTGAAAATCTTACAGCAGATGGGAAAACAAGTAGTGATGCTCTAAGAAATTTACGAGCACGTGTCAAGAAGATTATTAAACGATACAATGGAGTGTAAAACTTTATAAGTAGCATTTACAAAACGACCAACACACCAGGGAGGTCGTTTATAAGTGTAATAATACCCTAGCATTCTTATAAAAAGCTTCCCCAAACTTTCTAGCATTCTCAATTAAAAATCTCTCAAAGCTATCGTTTTCACACATTGTTCTAAATTGTGAATAGTCTGAAAAACTTTCACTCATAAATATCAAAATTTCTCTCTTTATTAAGATTTATTTTATATAAATTTGAACTTAAAAAACAAACGATATAGCTTCTGTTTCCCTATATTACGATGTTTCAAGAGAAACATAATTTGCATATATATAATATATTATGCAAAATTATTTTTATGATAATTTTATTCACATCTTAGCGATTCAAAACAGATAGTACGAAAATCTTCTTTACTTTTCACATGATAATTTTTTCCATATAATGCAAATTCTAATTCATTTGCATGGAGTAACAGTCTACTTGCACCACTTTTTTCAATGCGCATTGCAGGAGTTAATTTTCTATCAAGATACGCAATAAAATCTTCTTTACTCTGTCCATAAATTGGATCACCTACTATGGGATGTTTCACGTGAAACAAATGGACTCTAATTTGATGTTGTCTTCCGGTATGCGGAGAACATGCAACAAGTGTCATATCTAAATCTGGGAAATACTCTAAAGGTTGAAAACTCGTTTTTGAAGGCTTGCCACTCTCATGCACACTCACTATCATTCTCACAACAGCACTCTCATCTTGTTGGCGCAAAAGGGGTGCCTCTACAACTTGTGCTTCTTTCATCTCACCATGTACCAGTGCAAGATATCTTTTTTGCATATCTCGCTCCTGAAACATCATCTTGATCTCTCTTTCACTTTTTTTATTTCTTGCACAAAGCACAAGACCACTTGTTTCCATATCTATTCGATGTGCAATGTTTGCATCACGTCCAAACTGATACTTTAACTCATCAATGAGAGAGTAGGGGGTTGCTTTTGTTTGTGGATGGATCAGTACTCCACTCGGCTTATCAAAAACAACAAACTCTTTTTCTACAAATGTTGGTTCAAGTCCTTTTGTCATTGGTTCAAAATAAATAAACTCAATCTCTCCCTCAATCTCTCCAGCAGTTTTGAGCATCTTCTCTCCGCCTACTAAGACTCTTCCTTTTGAGATAAATCTTTGTGCTTCTCTTTGTGTATATCCATGTTCATGCATCAAATACAAAAAGGCTTTTTGCTTTTCTTTGACAAACATTTTCTTTTTTACAAATGGCAAAATTCATCTCCTTTTTAATGACTTCTTTACGAAAACTTCTGTAAAATAATTTACTTTCATTATGCAAATTTTAGCATAATAATACTCATAAAGGCATAGATAAATGATAGATAGATACTCACGTCCAGAGATGGCAAACAAATGGACTTACCAAGCAAAATACCAAGCTTGGTTAGATGTAGAAAAAGCAGTTGTAAAAGCTTGGGCAAGACTTGGAAAGATTCCTCAAGAGGATGCAGACAAAATAGTAGCAAACGCAGGCTTCGACATAAAACGCATCGATGAAATAGAAGCAGTGACTCGTCACGACCTGATTGCATTTACCACTTCTGTCTCTGAAACACTTGGAGAAGAGAGTCGATGGTTTCACTATGGAATGACCTCTTCAGATACCATTGACACTGCAGTTGCTGTTCAAATGAAAGACTCTTTAGAGTTAGTCATTGAAGATGTGAAGATGATTATGGAGTCTATCAAGAAACGTGCACAGGAGCATAAGATGACTCTGATGGTTGGACGCTCTCATGGCATCCACGGTGAGCCTATCACTTTTGGTCTCGTACTTGCTGTTTGGTATGATGAGATGAAACGCCATTTAGAAAACCTTGAACAAACAATGGATGTCATTGCCGTTGGTCAAGTGAGTGGTGCGATGGGGAACTTTGCACATGCTCCACTAGAACTTGAGGAGTACACTTGTGAAGAGTTAGGGCTCAAAGCGGCACCCGCTTCTAACCAAGTCATTCAACGTGACCGTTATGCACGTTTGGCTACAGCCCTTGCTCTTATGGCTTCAAGCATCGAGAAATTTGCTGTTCAGGTAAGACACTGGCAAAGAACAGAAGTCTATGAGTGTGAAGAGTATTTTGCAAAAGGGCAAAAGGGAAGCTCTGCTATGCCTCACAAACGCAACCCTATTCTTACAGAAAACATCACAGGTCTTGCACGTATGATACGAGCCTATGCAACACCCGCTATGGAAAATGTAGCACTCTGGCATGAGCGAGACATCAGTCACTCATCGACGGAGCGTTTTTGGTTACCAGATGCCTTTATAACCACTGACTTTATGTTACACCGCATGAATAATGTTATAGCAAACCTCACTGTCTATCCTGAAAACATGATGAAGAACTTAAACCTCACAGGTGGGCTTGTTTTCTCACAACGTGTTTTACTTGAGTTACCACTCCAAGGTGTGAGCCGTGAAGATGCCTACAAAATTGTCCAACGCAATGCTATGAAAGTTTGGGAAGAGATACAACAAGGGCGCCCAACTACAAATGAAGCAGGAGAGTCACTCTACCTCAATCACTTGTTAGCAGATGAAGAACTCCGAAGTAAGCTGAGTGAAGCACAAATTCGAGAGTGTTTTAACTATGACTACTATACAAAAAATGTAGATAACATTTTTGCTAGAGTTTTTAAATAAAAAGAGGAAAAAGAATGATAACAGTTATAAAACGCAATGGAAGAACAGAACCGCTTGATATTTCTAAAATTCAAAAGTACACTTCAGCTGCGGTAAAAGGGCTTGACAATGTATCGCAAAGTGAACTTGAAGTAGATGCCCATCTTCATTTTCGCGATGGAATTACTTCCAAAGAGATTCAAGAAACACTCATAAAAACTGCTGTAGATAAAATAGACATCGATGCACCCAACTGGACTTTCGTTGCGTCTCGCCTTTTTCTTTTTAATCTCTACCATGAAGTCAATGGCTTTACAGGGTACTGCTCTTTAGAGAAGTATTTTGAAAAAGGGGAAAAAGCAGGGCGTATTCTTTTAGGCTTAAAAGAGATGTATGACCTTGAAGCGTTAGAGAAACATCTTGTTCCTGAGCGAGATTTACAATTTAATTATCTTGGTATTAAAACACTCTATGACCGTTATCTTATCAAAGACAACAATGCAAAACCAATAGAGTTACCACAGCATATGTTTATGGCAATCGCTATGTTTTTAGCACAACGCGAAGAGAATAGACAAGAGTGGGCGATTAAATTTTATAACATGATTTCAAAGTTTGAAGTAATGTTAGCGACTCCAACACTCTCAAACGCAAGAACAACAAGACACCAACTCAGCTCGTGTTATATTGGTTCTACTCCTGATAACATTGAAGGTATTTTTGATGCCTACCAAGAGATGGCAATGCTTTCCAAATTTGGTGGCGGTATCGGTTGGGATTGGACAGGAATTCGTTCTATGGGCTCTTCTATTGATGGGCATAAAAATGCAGCAGGGGGAAGTGTTCCATTTCTCAAAATCACCAATGACATTGCCATTGCTGTTGATCAACTCGGAACACGCAAAGGGGCTATTGCTGTTTACATGGAGCCATGGCACATAGACATCAACGACTTTTTAGATTTAAAGAAAAACTCTGGTGAAGAGCGTCGTCGTGCCCATGATCTTTTTCCTTCAC
>JALWON010000385.1 GCA_027083475.1 Sulfurimonas sp. | reverse complement strand
GCCTACATATAAAACTATATGTCCTTTTTTATATAACAGTGTTCTAAAAGGGAGTGCTTTTTTTTGTATTAATTTTATCTTTTGCTTATCGGTGAGTCTACTCAAGTCAATTACTTCACCAACTTTACTTTGCTTAGAAGAGTTTCTAGGGAGCCAGACACCAAAGGGTGCAAAGAAGTCTCGTAAGGTTGAAGAGCAGTCTCTTTGTCTATATATTCCGCCCCAGCCGTATTTAGATTTGTGTAACTGTTTTAAAATAGCATTGATATTTTGAGAAGTAAATGCAAGTTTTCCAAAATGTGCACTCTCTTTTGGAATATTTACAGAGAGAAATGGAGATTGTAGATTTTGATTTTTTCTTGCAACTAACACTCTATAAGAAGAGTCACTCTCTTGCACATAAGGCAACATCATACCAACTCTTGCCTTATACAAGAAATCACTCTTTGGAGTATATATAAAGGTATTATCTTGTGTAATGAAAATATGCTTTTTATTTTCCCACTCTTGTGCTTGCCCCTCTGTAAGCATGACAACATCACTTGCTTTCACCCAGCCATAGGTAAAACTACTAATAATATGCACCCAAGCTCTATCTTTTGAATAGTGCGTTACAAAAACAGGTTTATTTGCAGCTATAGAGCTATTTTGTAAGTAATCAAAAGGGAAACCTTCTCCTGCTTTATTTGGATTTAGTAAAATTGGCTTCATGGTTGGAAGTGCTCGAATGTTACAATTTTTAAGTGTGAGGGCTTTTTTATTGACCGAAGCATAGGCTTTTGTATTGAGATTTTTTTGCATTGTATCAAAAAAAGATTGTTCTCTTTTTTGAAGATTTTCTCCATAGCTATTTTGTGGAGTATAGATTTTTAATGCCCAGTTCATCTCTCTTTTTTCTTCTTCTAGAGTTTGTATATGCCAAGCTCTAAAATATTTTTCTCCATACTCTTTTTCTGAAATAGTATCTGCAACAAAGACATCACTTTTAGTATAGAGTTCTGTATTTTGAGAAATCCAAAGTGGCTTTTGTGGCTGTACACTACAGGCATTTACAAAAAAAACCAACCCAATAAGAAAAACAACTCTCATACTAATCAACATCTCCAAAACGGCTGACCACTCTTCCAATGACATCCACTTCTGAGGGGTGCAAAGTTTGTGTACTATAGACTTTATTGTCAGAAATAATATCTAACTTACCATCAAGTCTTTGTTGTACCCGTTTTATAAAAAGACCCGCCTCTGTGCGTATTGTAAAAATGCCACCACGTGCCAAATCTTTTTTCTCTCTATTGATAAATACAATGTCATTATAACTAAATGTTGGCTCCATTGAATCACCTGAAACATTAATCGCTTCTATATTTTTCAACTCTCTTTCACCTCCAAGCATAAAAACAAACTGCTCAGGAATCTCCAACTCTTGCATCTCTTCATACTGCTCATCAGCACCGCCTCCAGCACTTGCATTCACATCACTGAAGTACTTCACCATATAAAACTTATTGGTTGCTTCAAGCAGACTCTCAGGGGATTGTCCATAGAGTAGCCAATTAATCGAGATTGCTTTTCTTGCACAAAAATCGAGTAACTCTTCATAAGGAATTTTGTTGCGTTTTTTCATGGTGGCAAAATTCATTTGCGAAATATTTAAAACATTTGCAACATCTTTGTCAAAGATTTTTTTAGAATCAAACTCTGATGAAATGATACTTTTAATCTCTTCTACAATTTCTACAAAACTATTCATAATCTCTCCTTTTGTCATATTATAATTAATTTTTAAAAGAAAGTCAAAATAAATATGACAAAATGACATATTTTTTACAAGTTGTGTATTTTTAAGTTACTATTTTTTCAGTTAAGTTATAAAAAAGGATTATATTATGTCAATTATTATAAAAAATGCGGAAAACTTTTTTGAGCGATTTGAGAAAAAATGTGAAATTTGGGCAGAAAAATTATTTTAACTTTTTTGCTTTTTCTCTTTGCTGAGATTTTGTTTTATGGTACCCACCAAATATAAAAACTAAAAACAAAATAAAGAGTCCACCCATGATATAATCAAGCATACTTATTGCTCAAATGTAGAAAAATTTTGACGGATTGCATCATAGAGTACAATGCCTGTGCTAATGGCAAGATTGAGACTTCTCCCCTCTTTTGTCATGGGTATTGTTATGTTTCGCTCTTTATACTTGTTTAAAATCTCTTCTGGAATACCTGCTGTTTCACTCCCAAAGAAAATAAAATCTCCCTCTTTAAAATCACTTTCAAAATAGGGTTTATCTGTTTTTGTTGTCGCAAAATGCGCATTCTCACCAATCTCATTGTGTGCAAAAAAATCATCTATACTCTCCCACACATGCAAATCAAGTTTCTCCCAGTAGTCAAGTCCGGCACGTCGCACTGCTTTTTCATCTATATCAAAACCGATCGGTTTAATTAAATGAAGCGATGCCCCTGCATTTACACACAAACGCCCAATTGCACCTGTATTGTTAGGGATTTGCGGATTTACTAAAACAAGATTAAAAGCCATCTTAAAAAATTACCGTTTTGTTTGCATAGACAAAAATTCTATCTTCGAGTGCTAATTTAAGGGCACGAGAGAGCACAACTTTTTCGACATCACGACCTGAACGTTGCATATCTTTCCAACTATAAGCATGATTGACATGTTTCACCTCTTGTGCAATAATTGGCCCCTCATCAAGGTTGTTGTTTACAAAGTGTGCGGTTGCACCAATGATTTTAACCCCTCTATCATAGGCTTGTTTATAAGGATTTGCACCTATAAAGGCAGGAAGAAAAGAGTGATGAATATTGATAATTTTATCTTCAAAAGCTTTTACAAAATTTGGTGTTAAGATACGCATATATTTTGCTAAAACGATATAATCAACATCTTTATAATTTTGAATAGCTTCGATGATTTTATTTTCATGCTCAGGTCGTTCAAGATTTTCATGTGAGATTGTAATGTAAGGAATATTAAACTTACTCACAACAGACTCTAATATATCATAATTAGAAATGACTGCTAAGATATTGGCTTCAAGTTCCCCTGATTCATGGCGAATTAAAATATCTCCTAAAGCATGTAACTCTTTTGTTGCCATAATGATGATGTTTTTTTTCTTTGGCTCGATTACTTTTATACTTGAGTTTTCAGGAAGAACAGCCTCTATTGCAGTTTTTAATGCTTCTTTGTCAATCGCACCATCGACAACACTACGCATAAAAAATTTGTTGTTATCTTTATCGACAAATTCACTGTTAGAGATAATATTTAAGTCATGTTCATAAAAAATTGTCGAGACTTTGTAAACTAAACCTTTCTCATCATTTGCATCAATTAAAACACGATATTTACTCATCTTTTCCCTTCATTTATCTTTTCAAGGCGTGCATCAATAGTTGCTAAAACATACTCTAAAAAATTCAGAGTCATATCTACTTTTGCTTCAATATTTTTGTTGTTGGGTGCCTGAAAACCCTCAAAAAGAACAAGTAAGCGCTCACGAATAGAAGCAAGGTACATGACTTCACTCTCTATATTTGTCTGTGTATTGAGAAGTGTTTTACTACCCTCTTCTACGACAGGAGAGACCTGTTGTTCTACTGATTTTTTCTCTTTGACTTCAAAACCTTCAGAGATATTATTGATAGCCTCTTTTGGAATCTCTTCTTCCATCTCGGCTAATGTTGAAAGTATCACATCTTTTAATTCCATGCTTTTAACAACCACCTTTCAAATTCATTATACTCTACCTCTGATTCCATTTTTAAAAAAAACTCTTTCATCTGAGCATTTACATTTAAAAATTTTTTTCTCATCCCAGAGAGTCTTCGTATCGCTATTTTTGCATCGCTATTTTGCGGATCTTTTTTGAGCACCTCTTTATAAATATCAAGTGCTTCTTCTTTTAAACCTTGAAGTTCATAGATATTTGCTAAAGTCAGTGTCTGCATTATCTGTTTTTATCGCTCTATATAGTTGGCAATAATAGAACCCATTTCACTTGTAGAACAGATTTCTTTTGCATCAAACTGTGCTAAATCACCCGTTCTATATCCTTCACTGAGTGCTTTTTTAATCGCATTATCAACCTTATCTGCTGCCTGCGTTTCCCCTAAAGCAAAACGGAGCATCATGGAAGCAGAAGCAATTGTAGCGATAGGATTAGCAATCCCCTGTCCTGCAATGTCTGGTGCAGAACCATGAATAGGCTCATATACCCCTATTTTATCCCCGACAGAAGCCGATGGTAGCAGCCCAATAGAACCACACAGCATAGAAGCCTCATCGCTTAAAATATCTCCAAAAATATTTCCTGTAAGCATAACATCAAACTGTTTTGGATTGAGCACAAGTTGCATTGCTGCATTATCTACATACATATGAGAGAGTTCTACATCTGGGTACTCTTTAGCTACTTCTGTGACTACATCGCGCCAAAGTTGTGACACATCTAAAACATTTGCTTTGTCAATAGAACACACTTTTTTATTACGTTTTTGTGCGATTTTAAAAGCATGGTGTGCAATACGAACAATCTCATCACGAGTATATACCATCGTATTCCACCCTTTATCTTCTGTACGCCCCTTTGGCTCTCCAAAGTAAATACCACCTATCAACTCACGTACCACCATAATATCGACACCATTAATGATTTCAGGTTTTAATGAAGAGGCATTAATGAGTTCATCATACACAACAGCAGGACGAAGATTTGCATAGACACCTAACTCTTTTCTAAAACGCAGGAGTCCACTCTCTGGACGTTTTTCACGAGGTAAGTCATCCCACTTTGGTCCACCAATGGCACCAAACAAGACGGCATCAGAATTTAAAGATTTTGTAATTGTCTCTTGAGGAAGGGGATCGCCTTCTATGTCATAAGCAATACCACCCATAAGGGCTTCATCGTAACTGAAATGAAAATCACAACTTGAAGCAACCGCATCTAAAACTTTGACGGCTTCATCGACGATTTCAGGACCAATTCCATCACCTTTTATGAGTGTAATTTTGTAGTTTTTCATTATTTTCCTTCTACTTCATTTTTTGCAAAGTTCATTAAACCACCAGCATCTAAAAGCTCTTGCATAAACGCAGGAATTGGTGTGAAGTTGTATGTTTTATTTGTTGATTTATTTGTGATTGTACCGGCATTCATATCGATGCTGATTTGATGCCCTTCTTTTATTTCGGCACTCTCTGGGAGTTCAAAAATAGGAAGTCCCATATTAAAAGCATTTCTGTAAAAAATTCTTGCAAAAGTTGGTGCAATAACAGCTGCAATTCCAGCGGCTTTGAGTGCAATAGGTGCATGCTCACGAGAACTTCCACATCCAAAATTTTCACCCGCGACAATAACATCACCAGGGCTCATCTTGTTCACAAATTCAGGATCTGCATCTTCCATTACATGTTTTGCCAGTTCTTCTGGAACTGAAGTGTTTAAATAGCGTGCTGCTATGATTAAATCTGTGTCTATATCTTTACCAAATGTCCAAACATTTGCATCAATATTTGCTTTTTTCATATACAATCCTAAATTATATTTCTTATAATTTTGCGATTATATCTAAAAAGTAATTAATTTTCTATTTGTACACGCATGCTCTATCACCCTCGCACCCTCGTTCCCATATTGCATATGGGAATGCCTACTACAACTAACAACCACACAAACATATACATTCCCACATACAATGTGGGAACGAGTGCGATGAGCAATAGGGTTTGCACTTTTTCTCTCGTTCCCATGCTCTGCATGGGAATGCATACCAAAGCAACAACACAAACAAAAGTATAAATTCCCACATACAATGTGGGAACTAGATGCTACAATGACAAAAACATGACAAAATGACATAAAATTAACTTCCTCTTTAACTATCCGCTACAATAAACAAAAAAGGCAACATAATGGGAAGAAGTCGCTACAAAATCTACGAACCAACTGCACCACACTTTATGACTTGCACGATACTCCACTGGATACCCATCTTCACAAGAACACAAACTACAGATATAATATTTGAGAGCTTACAATATCTTCAAAAAAAAGATAATCTTAAAATTTATGCTTATGTCATCTTAGAAAATCATCTCCATCTTGTAGCTTCTAGTGACAACATAGGAAAGACTATGAAAGCTTTTAAAACCCATACAGCACGAAAAATTTTAAAGTATTTGCAAAAAGAAAATGCGAAAACTATCCTTGAACAGTTGGCTTTTTATAAAAAAGCACATAAAAAAAGTGCTACCTACCAGCTATGGCAAGAGGGAATACAACCTAAGGTAATACTCAATGAAAAAATGATGCTTGATAGAATCAATTATATCCATAATAATCCTGTTAAAAGAGGTTATATTGAAGATGCTTCATGTTGGAGATATAGTAGTGCTCGGGATTATGAAGGTTTGGAAGGATTGCTTGAAGTTTGTTGTGTGTTTTAGCTCATAATATATACATTCCCACATACAATGTGGGAACGAGTACAAAAGTAATTAATTTTCTATTTTGTAGACCTGTGAAGCTCTATTGCCATCTTTTATTATTTGTACTCTGTCGCCTATGGCATAGCCTTTCCCCTTAACAACGACAACTACATGCTCTCCATTTTCCAGTTCAACAGTTAATTCATCTGCGTTTGCCTTTGCTATTTCACTGCCTGCATAACCACCAGCAAGACCTCCACCAAGGCTTGCCAGAGTACTTCCATCACCATGCCCTACAGTACTTCCCAAAACAGCACCTATAATCGCACCAAGAAATTTTCCAGCCCCACTGTCACTGACTACTACAGGTCGCTCTCTAATAACAGTACCAATTTGGTATTTTTTGATACTGCTATAGCTGTTCCCATCATACTCTGGACCATTATTTGTTGCACAAGCACTCAAAAAAAGCAGTGCTGTCAGTGTAGTAATTAAAATTTTATTATTCATGCTATTTACCTTTTAAGATTGTTAGTTGTTTGAAGCATTTGATCACTTGCTGTAATAATTTTTGAATTTGAATCATATGCCCGTTGCCCAGTAATAAGGTCTGTGAGTTCTACAACAAGTTCAACATTACTCAATTCTACAAAACCTTGTCTTAAAGTACCAAGTCCATTCAAACCAGGTGTGCCTCCAACAGGTTGTCCAGAACTACCTGTTTCAACATATAAATTATTTCCAACAGAGTGTAATCCTGCTGGATTGATAAAACTTGTTGTATTAATTTGTCCAACCTGTGTTGCCTGTGTTTGTCCTGCCTGTACTACAGAGACAATACCATCACTCCCTATACTAATATTAGTTGCATCAGGAGGAATAACAATTTGTGGTATCAAAGTATACCCATCACTGTTCACAATAGTACCTGTATTATCAATTTTAAAAGCACCATTTCTCGAATATACTGGTGTTCCATCTGGAAGTTGTAATTCAAAAAAACCTTGTCCTGTAATAGCGATATCAAGTTGATTATTCGTCTGTTTCAATGAACCTTCAGAGAAAATTTTATTGACTGCTGTTGGACGAACCCCCAAACCTACTTCTATACCAACAGGACTCTGTGTTGTATTACTTGTAGAAGTACCTGCATATTCCATAACATTGTACATTAAGTCTGCAAATTCTGCACGACTTTTTTTAAACCCAATTGTATTCACATTGGAAATATTATTGGCTATCGTATCAACCTGTGTTTGCATACCCAACATTCCTGTTGAGGCAGTATAGAGTGATTGCATCATAATTTTTTCCTTTTTTTAAGCTTTTCTTGCAAGTTTATTTATAGCATCGTTATTCATATCATCCATTTGCGTTCTCATGGCTTTTTGATACATTTCGACTAAACGATTTGTTTCTATGAGTTGTGTCATCATCTGCACGGCATTGACATTACTTTTTTCTACAAAACCTTGACGGATGGCATCACTGTTTTCTAAAACATTTAACTTTTTTTGATCTGCAAAGGCATAGAGATTATTTCCCTCTTTTTTTAGGAGTTTGCTATTATCTGGTTGTACAACCATTAATTTTGATGCCTGTATTAAATTCACCGTATTGGGAATGTTTGTATACATTTGTCCATTTTTGTCCACTTCTAAAATTGCATTTTCAGAATCAATTTGAATGAAATTATCTTTTTTTTGTGACTTAAAATAATCACTCGGAAGCACAGGATACCCCTCTTTTGTCACAAGAGTTCCTTCATCATTTGTTGTAAAAGAGCCATCTCGAGTCAATCGAACACCTTGGGGAGTTTTCACAGCGAAAAAAAGCCCTTCTCTTGCAATAGCAAAATCAAGTGTATTACTACTTTTTTGCATAGTCCCAACAGAGTAATCTGTATAAGCATCTACAACCTGCGGTGCTCGTGTCATTGTTCTGTTTAAAAACTGTGCAGACTCTTTTGTGTTGTTTTGTAAATCAAGTTCATCGCGTTTTTCTTTATAAATTCGCATAAAATCGCCAACAACAAGATTATCTTGCTTAAAACCCGCAGTATTCACATTTGCTAAATTATTGGCAATAGTATTTAAACGATTAAACTGTGTAACCATCCCAGCTGCCGCACTATAATAACCTGTTTGCATCATCTTCCCTTCTTCAAGTTGTGTATATAAAGCAAAGAGTGTACCAAAATGATTTTCTTCTATCATCAGCAATCTTTCAATATATTTTGGGTATAATCCACCTTTATTTTACCTTAAACTAACAATGGAGCATCCTCCGATATGACAGCAAAAGAACTCAACAAAGCTATTGATGCCTTTTTTAGTGAAAACAAATCAAAAGATTGTCTCACTTACGAATCGCTTATAGAGCTTTTTGAAAAACAGCCAACAGCAGCACAATCAAAAAATATTTTTAAACTGATTCAAAAACATAAAGCGTGTATCTACACCTCTTCTGAACATGCAAAAAACATGAACGACAAAGAAGCAGAAGCAAGACGTAGTGCACAAAGAAAAATGTTAGAAAATAATGAATCTGATAAATTTGACATTTTAAAAGAGCACGAACTCCTTGAGTGGTCACGCTCAGACTCACCTGTTCGTATGTATCTTCGTGAAATGGGTCAAATTCCACTCCTCACAAAAGAAGAAGAAATTGAAATCTCTAAAAAAATTGAAGCGGGAGAGAGCATCATCATCGATGCTATCTGTTCGGTACCCTACCTTATAGACTTTATCTTAGATTATAAAGAACCACTCATTAACCGTGAACGCCGTGTCAAGGAGCTCTTTAAATCTTTTGAAGACGAAAAAGAGGATGCTGATGAAACAAATGATGACACAGAAGATACAGAGAGTAAAAAACTCTCAGCAAAAGACAAATCACGAGTAGACAAAGTATCTACAAGCTTTAAAGCTTTAGAAAAAGCAAAAAAAGATTGGCTCAAAGTAGCCGATAAAGCCCCTGAAAATTTAGATGGTGAGCTTACTGAAGAGATTGTACAATACTACCTCAGTGTTACTTTTAAAAAATCTGTTCTTAAAGAAAAACTTTTAGATCTTGGACCAACTTCTAAACTCATCAATGAACTTGTAAAAGCGATGGAAACCGCACTCAAAAGTGATGAAGGCTATGACAAAGAGCTCAAACGTTTAGAGTACAAGCTTCCACTTTTCAATGCAACACTCAAAGCAAATCACAAAGTACTTGTTGATAAAATCCAAGAATTAAACAAAGAAGATATTGCCAACATGGTTCCTGAAGCAACAATGGTTTCTACTTATATGGAAATTAAAAAACTTGTACAAACAAAAGAGGCTTCTAAAAACTCTTTTGATATGGAACCTGAAAAATTAGCAGATATTTTAGAGCAGATTAAACGCGGAAAAAACATCTCTGAAATCTCTAAAACGAAAATGGCAAAATCAAACCTGCGTTTGGTTGTTTCCATTGCAAAACGCTATACAAACCGCGGACTCCCTTTCCTTGACCTGATTCAAGAAGGGAACATTGGTTTAATGAAAGCTGTTGATAAATTTGAGTACCAAAAAGGGTACAAGTTTTCTACTTATGCAACATGGTGGATTCGTCAAGCTATCTCGCGTGCTATTGCTGATCAGGCACGTACTATTCGTATTCCTATTCATATGATTGAGACTATTAACCGTATTAACAAAATCATGCGTAAACACCTCCAAGAAAATGGAAAAGAGCCAGATGTTGATACAATTGCACAAGAAGTTGGACTCTCAGTTGAAAAAGTAAAAAATGTCATTAAAATTACAAAAGAGCCTATCAGCCTTGAAGCGCCTATAGGCAGTGAAGAGGATGGTCGTTTTGGAGACTTCATTGAAGACAAATCATCACTCAGCCCTTCGGATGCTATCTTAAAAGATGATTTAAAAACACAAATTGAACAGGTTTTAGAACAACTCAATGAAAGAGAACAAGCCGTCATTAAGTTGCGTTTTGGAATTTTAGATGATGAGAGTGATAGAACTTTAGAAGAGATTGGAAAAGAGTTGAGTGTCACACGTGAACGTGTCCGTCAAATAGAATCTTCTGCGATTAAAAAGCTCAAACACCCAAAAGTGGGAAGAAGATTGAAAAACTACATAGAAGCATAAACTATGACTTTTGAGCAGCAGTGGATTGAGTACGACTACAACCCTTTTCTTATTTTTAATGCAAAAGGCAAGGTTGTATCACTCAATGCTGAGGCACAATTTCTTTTAGGAAGTGTCAATGCTCAAGAACTTTTCTCTATTGCACAAGCCTATGCAAGTGTAAACTTTGGATTTAAGACGACATTTGTCGAACTTGAATTTGGACGATACAAATTTTTTGGACTCACTGTGGGTTATGAAGATGAAGCACAACTTGGCATCAAACTCTACCAAGCGCCCTCTTTTAAAATCAACAAACCAAAACCTGAGGGTGAACTCACAAATATTTTCACCCTAATTGACTTATGTATTGCCACAAACTCTATAAACAATACCATTCGGTATGAGAAACATTATGATCCAACCATCCCAGATGTCATTATCAAGCAGAATGAATTTATAAAAATTTTAAATAAAATCTATCATTGTCTTTTAGACAATACAAAGATAGTCACAAAAGTTTTTTATAGAGTGGGTGAGCATATTAAATTTGAAGATAAAAAGTACAGTATATTTTCCATCGCTGTCTCTGCTGAAAATATCAACAAAAAAGCAATGAATGAACTCAAACTAATGGTAGAAAACAGCCATTTTTATATAGATATTAAAGATTCGCTGACGATTAATATTCCCATGATTACTGAGTAGACATAAGCCCTTTTGAAAGCAAAGAGCCTGCAATAATCCCTACAAAAAGTGCTGGTAAATAAAAAGACAAATGGAGAAGTGCATTGTTTTCTAAAGCAATAAAACCCAAAACTAAAAAAAGATACGGTACAAGTCGAAACGCAGACATACTTCCCCGTGCCCCATGCTTCATATTTTTCACACTCAACAGTTTTACTTTGGCTTTTTCCTCTTTTACAATCTTTTTCAAGTCTAATTCTTCTGCTGGTGCATGATTGATTTCTGTCTCATCAAAGAGTTCATGAGGGTCTTCGATAGTATCCAATAAATCACGTTCAGGAGTTGTTGCGGCACTATCGACTTGGGTTTGGACCATGCGTTTATAGGCAAAAGAGCTCCCAAGAACAATAAATAAAGAACTTAAAAAAGCCACTTGTACATTAATAAAGAGTACAAAGGAGTAAATAGCACTCGGAATAATAATCGCTTCCAAAAAGAGGAGTGTTCTAATACTCTTTTTCATCATCATCCTCATCATCTTCAAGCTGCTTTTTCATGGCATAACGCGGCTCTTTTGCTAATGCCTCATATGCCTTATACTGTTTAGAATAAGCCTTATAAACATTTAAAATAGCAGCGGCAATCCCAATGCCAACACCCACAAAAAAGAGCCACTCAATCTCAGTAAGACGGCGAAGTATCCAGCCAATCCCTATCCCCATAAAAACAGCTACAACCATAGAAATCCCTAGAGAGAGACTATCGGCTGCTTCTATGATGGGTTTT
>JALWON010000384.1:2041-3093 GCA_027083475.1 Sulfurimonas sp. | reverse complement strand
ATTGTAATGGTGTCCTAAGTACTACTTAGTGCATAATAGTAAATTTAACGAATGACATGAATGTCAATGGTAATTTTTATTAGCTGCTGAAAACTCGTATAAGCTACATTAAAGTCAATAATCCATAAACCAAACCATAACCAAAGATAAACCAAACTATAACCAAACCGAAACCAAAGATAAACCAAACCACAAAGCAAGTCTAGTGAAATCCACAAGACGAAACGACATACAAAGAATTGACGAAACGACAAGACTTAATAATCCATAAACCAAACCGAAACCAAAGATAAACCAAACTATAACCTAGTTTTTGCACGGTCGAAAAAGTAGCGACCGTGTAGCTTTTGGACGAGTCGAAAAAATGGCGACACCCTTAATAATCTTTTTGTGTCGATAAAAGAGGGCATAAAAATAGCGATTACTCTTTACAAACATTCTCTTTAATAATCTCTTTTAACTCTTTACAGTCTTTGTTTTCTATGTAGAGGGTTAGCCAAGATTTTACCCAATAGGGTATCCCCCTATCTTTATTATTCCAATTATTAACCCCTTGTGTTGATGTTCCAACAAGTTCACTAAAAGACTTTTTTGTAAGTGAAGCTTTTTTTAGAAGTGTCTTGAACTCTTCATTATTCATTGTATTCCTTTTTTCTATTTTTTATAATCAAAAGTATAACATAAATCAAATAAATATACTTAAATAGTTATCTTTTAAGTTATTATTAATAATTATTAGATTATACTTTTAAAATAATAAATAATCAAATGATTATAAAAGGAAAAAAATGCAAATAGAAATAACAGACGAAACAGCAAAAGCCATCTTGATGATAGAAAATAGATATTACTTTGATTTATTCAAACCAATACGAAGCAAAGTAAGCGAAGAGTACCAAATGAGAGATGCAATTTTTGCGATAGCAAGTGAGATTAAATTACAAGGGGCAAATTATGAGCGATAAAAAAAAGATGGAACGATACGAAAGAAAGCTAAACAAAGAGCTAAAAGAGTTTAAAAAGAAGTTCCCTGATGAAGATACTAAGAAGTA
>JALWON010000384.1:0-2031 GCA_027083475.1 Sulfurimonas sp. | reverse complement strand
GGTGGAGGGAATAAAGTATGCAAATGATGCACTCCTTAGATACTCTTTACATGGTGGCGGTGCAAAGGGTGCTTATAACATTGTCTTAGAAAGCCTTATGCAAGCAGTTTAAAAGAGAGGAAAAAATATTATGAACATAAATTCAAACGATAGATTAGAAATGAGCAACAGCGACATAACGAAGCCAATCACACTAAAACAGTTTAAAAGAGCTACTGGACTCAGTTTAAAGCAAGTCAAAAGAGCGATAAAAGAACTTAAAGACAAGAACCTGATACAAGAGTTCACACATACAAAGAAAGGGGTTATGTATATCGTAAACTATGATTTAGAGAGCATGAACCTAGAGGGGGCATAAGATGGCACACTTTGAAATATTAGAGAATTTTACCAAAGTACCGAATGAGATTTTTATAGCTATAAAGTTTATAAGTGGGAGCGGGTGCAAAATTTATATCCATGTAGTGAGACAAACAATCGGCTACAACAAGAAAAGCGACGGCATAAGTATATCGCAGTTTGTGGAAGCTACGGGGCTAAGTAAGGCTCAAATAAATAGAGCTATTAAAGAACTCAAAGAGCTTAAAATATTAAAGGTTACGGGACAAACTCAAAAAAACGGGGGAAAATCATATAACCGCTATGAAATCAACTTAAAAGGTGTTAAAACCCTAGTCTCAAAAAGAGATAAGGGTAGTCTCATAATGAGTCAAGGGGTAGTCTCAAAAAGAGATAAGGGTAGTCTCATAATGAGTCATACAAAAGACAATAGACAAAATACAATAGAACAAAAGAAGAGAGAGAGATTAACACTTCCTTTTTTGTATTTTAAATTTTCGGACTCATTAAGAGCTAGAAAGACAGATGAGTACTTAGAGCATTTAGTAGCAGAGAGTGAGTATATAAAAAGCAAGACAGCTTTTAAGATAGATATTAAAAAGAAGCTAGCTAGAGAAGATAAAGAACAATTACAAGACTTTGAAGAGTGGTATCTATCTGATGAGTGCAGCAAGTTATTAAAAGCATATAAGGGGAGTCAAGTACTAAACGGATTAAAAGGGATTATGGAAGTAGAGAGTATTTATCCGTATTTTAATACTACTGGCTACGACAAAGAGCATTATATTTATATGAAGCTTATAGGAAGAGAAGAGGATTATGAGATTATAGGCTTTAAAAGCAATTCAGAGTTAGAGGAGTTTATAAAAGAGAATGAATATTGAGCGATTAGAGTAAGTTATAGGTATGTAGAAGCGATTAAAAGAGTTTAAGCGAGTATTTCATCGTTTTAGAGTTAAAAAGCCTTAGAGGGCTTATATGAAGAGGTTAGTAAAATGAAGATTAAAGTTTTTATACCAAGTGGCTACAAGATAGTAAGAGTTTTAGTTGCAGATGATGTTAAAAAGATAGCTGAAAAGTTTAATAGATGGGAGTATGTACTATGATTGGGCAAAATGTAAAATATCAATATTTAGATTTAGAAATTCAAAAAGTAAATAATATAAATTTAGCTTTGAATGATGCGATAGACAGTTGTGCTAATTATGTTTCAGATATTGAAACAAAAGAGGAAGCTATGAGTGCCTTATTAGATTTTTTAGTCATTGCACGAACACAAGCGAACTTATTGCATTTGGCTATTGATGACTTAAACAAATACAACAAAGATTATATTTTAAATTTGAGCCGTGTACCTGATGAGCATATAAACCCTTTTTCTGATGATGCTTTTAAAAGAAAACAGATAGATTTTAGATATTAAAGTGAAGTGATTTAATACCCCCCCCAAATGGGTGTAAATTAAAATAGGTTAAAAAATAGGTTAAATGTAACAGATGAGCGAATCAATTAATTTAGAGTAGCATTTCGATAGTAAAGTGACAATAAAATAAATTTAAAAAGTGGGGTATAAAGTGGGGTAAGAGTAAACCTTAAAGTATTTCAGCTTTTTTAAAAAGTGCTTTAAAGTCCGTATTTTAGGGGTTTTTAAATGGTGCGCCCGACACGATTCGAACGTGTGACCGCTGGTAC
>JALWON010000383.1 GCA_027083475.1 Sulfurimonas sp. | reverse complement strand
CGCAAATATTTATAGACTTTTAGGAATGACAAATGCAAAAGACAGTGCTTTAGAGGGAGTGTTGTATAAGCAAAATACGATAATGGATGTTTTGAAGAACCCAATTTTTCAAACAGTAATAAGTATCATTTTAGTTTTTGTTATTTTAAGTGTTATCTTAAGCATTTACAAACAACAAATATTGCAAAAAGAGAATAGTAAACTTGAAGGATTAGTACAAGAACTTGACAAACAGAAGAAAACTTTTCAAGCACTTTATGATTATTCTAAAGATGGGATTGCTCTTTTAGATATGCAATCAAACTTTATTGATGCGAACTCAGCGTATAGAGAGATGACTGGTTTTACTAGAGAAGAACTTTTACAAAAATCATGTTTGGAATTGACGGTTGCAGAAGATATTGAAAAGACAGCTATCGCAATGCAAGAGGTTTTAGAAGTTGGTTTTATTCAAAATTTTCAAAAACGTTGCAAAATAAAAAATGATAAAATTTTGAATGTCAACATGTCAATGACACATTTAGAATATCCTGAACAGATACTTATCAATGTGCGTGATGTAACTCGGGAAGAAGAGATTAGAAAGAAGCTTTTAGAGGCAAAAACAAGAGCGGAAGAGGCGAATATGGAAAAATCTTCCTTTTTAGCAAATATGAGCCATGAGATACGCACCCCTATGAATGGGATTATTGGCCTTACACATTTGGTATTACAGAGTAATTTAGATGAAAAGCAAAGAAATTACCTTCAAAAGATAGATGACTCTGCACAACTTCTTTTAGAGATTATCAATGATATTTTAGACCTTTCTAAAATAGAAGCAAAAAAACTTGAACTTGAACAGAGAGACTTTATGATGTCTGATATATTTGCAAGTGTAGAGAATCTTCTCTCCTTTAAAGCAGAAGAGAAAGGCTTGGAATTTCGTATAGATTGTTTATGCGAATGTGAGAGGAAACTCAATGGCGATAGTCTACGCATTTCTCAAATACTTATAAATCTTCTTAATAATGCGATGAAATTTACCAATGAGGGTTTTGTGAAGCTGACTATATCACATCAAGAGAATCTCTACAGGTTTGCAGTAGAAGATAGTGGTATAGGGATGACACAAGAGCAGCAAGAAAAACTTTTTCAGGCTTTTATGCAAGCCGATGTGAGTACCACAAGAAAGTATGGAGGCACAGGCTTAGGTTTAAATATATCCAAACATCTTGTCGAATTGATGCATGGAAAAATTTGGGTTGAGAGTGAGTATGGAAGGGGAAGTAAATTTATAGTAGAGATACCTTTAGAAGAGGGTACAAAAACACCACAGGCAGTGGAAGAGAAAAAGTATACAGAGGAAGATTTAAAGGCTTTTGCAGGCACAAAAATACTCTTAGTTGAAGATAACAAAACAAATCAGCTCCTTATTTTAGGTTTACTCGATGAGAGTGAACTTGAAATAGATATCGCCAACAACGGACAAGAGGCTGTAGATATGTTTAGAGCCAACAGTTATGCACTCATCTTGATGGATATTCAAATGCCGGTGATGAATGGTTATGAAGCCACAGCACACATTCGTGTGCAAGATCAAGAGATTCCTATCATTGCATTAACAGCAAACGCAATGAGTGAAGATATTGCTAAAACAAAAGAGGCAGGGATGAACACGCACCTAGGAAAACCGCTTGATATGCAACATTTTTATAAAACCTTATTCCAATTTTTAACCAAAGGTGAAAAATGAGAAAAATTCTTTTTTTGAGTTTTATGGTGCTCAGCCCGCTTTTTGCATACTCAACAACAAACATTGAGTACTTATATGGGAATTTTACTGGCAATAGTGGTTTTGATACAAAAGGGGGCAAAAGTACGCTCACACTAGAGAATTTTTCGACATTTGCCTATGGCGATTTTTTTGGTTTTATTGACATTGCAAGGGCGCATGAGAGATTTAAAAATGCAGAGAAAAAGAGTGATGTTTATTTTGAACTCTCTCCAAGGCTCAGCATTTCAAAAGTAATGCACAAAGATTTCTCTTTTCTTTTTATAAAAGATATTTTTTTAGCAGGGCAATACAACAGACAAATGCATACGTTTGAAGATTATCATGCGGAGTTATATGGTTTAGGAAGTGACCTTAGTATCAAGGGCTTTGATGTTTTTGGACTCAATTTTTACAAAAAAGAGCAAAATTTTGGAGGGCAAACCTACCAACTCTCAGCGAACTACATCAGTGAGCATATTTTTGGGACACCGCTTGTTGTAGATGGTTTTTTAGACTGGACAACAGGAGATTTTTTAACACAAAATAGACTCCTTTATGATTTTGATTATAAAATAGCAGGGGCAAAAACATATGTTGGGACAGAGTGGCACTACTATAGAGTCAAAGACACAGATGTAAAATCAAATGTTTTACAGTTTATGCTTATGATGAAGTGGTAGATTGTTGAGATAATACTTTTAAAGTTTAAAATCCCCGCTATTTACTATATCTATCGTTGTTGTTGCAAACATATTTTTAATCTCTTGTCTTGGACTTGCCCATTTGTCATGCAAGATACATTTTTTATGAGGATTACAAGCACCATTGCCTAAGATGCAGGTGTGAAAATCTGTCAGTTCTTGAAAATGCTTGAGAATGTCAAGAATGGTAATGGAGGAAGCAGGATGATTTAATTGAAATCCCCCCTCTCTGCCTCGGATGGAGAGAATAAACTCTCCTTTTACCAATTCTGTCATGATTTTTGTTAAAAATTTGTAGGATATGTCTAAGCTTTGGGCTAATTCATTGGACTTGTGCACATACTCATGCTCTTGCCTCGCCATATAGCTGAGAATTCTAATGGCATATTTTGATGTATTACTCAGTTGCATGTTTGCATCCTTCTATTTTTATAGCATTATATACTAAAATTATAAATACTACAAAAAGGTAGAATTAAAGTTTCTTCGGCTATAATTTTAATTACTACTTTTTGGTAGAATTTAAAAAAGGCTTATTTATGACTGAACGTATTACCAAAAATATGGCCAGAAACATTTACTTTGGTGGTGGGTTATTTGCCATCTTAGTATTTGCCGGTCTGACAATGGATACAG
>JALWON010000382.1 GCA_027083475.1 Sulfurimonas sp. | reverse complement strand
CTCAAATTTTGAGTTTTGAATCTGATTGATTTTTATGGGAATCAGATAGCCTGATGTGCTTGCTGTATAGTAGGTGGCATTTTGCATAAGCAGGGTTGTTTTGATTTTACGCTGTAATACCTTTGTGTTGATGTTTGGAAATATCTCTGTAATTTTTTTTGATAAAACACTCTCTTCTTGTTTGTTTGTTTGGATTTGCATCCATTTATTGTAGGCATGAATTTTTAAAGTATCATCAAGAATGATGAGCCCATTGTTGATGAGATCAACTAAGGTACTATCTAAAAAAGTTGTTCGAGAATTTGGTTGAGTTTTTGTTTGAGCCATTGGATGGATTCACCTTTGGTAAGTATAAAAATCTCACCATTGATTTTCTGGTCTTGGAAAATAAGCTGCGTGTCTATAACAATAACCTGTGTGTAACTTTTAAAAGTATCTACATCAGCAATTTGGGCTAAAGGTACCTGTTCAATACTTGGAAGTGAAAAACTCACTTGCGTTTGCATCTCTTGTGCTAAGCGTGTTGTGAGTGTGGAGGTGAGGACATTAGTGAGCTCCAAAATAGCATCATCCAAATCTTCATTTGATTCCATCTCTAAATGTTTTGCTAAATTTTGTGCACTTAGCGCATCTATAAAAAATGCACTCTCTCCACTAAACTCTCCTGAGAATGCTTGTGTTGAAAAGAAGTAACTTTGGTTTTTTAGATGTTTAAACTGTTCTAAGAGTTCATTGACTGGAATGACTGCAATGTTTGGAATACTCAAAGTAGCAAATGCATCAAGCATTTCAGCGACTACTGCTGTTGCATTGCCATAGGCTATATTCATTAACTCCTGAAGGACATCTTTTTCATCTTCTGTCAGATTATACATTGTTTATATGTTCCAGTATCTCTTTCATTTTATCTACATTGATGGGTTTTTGAACATGAAGTTGTGCACCAAGGGCAAGGACTTGCTTTTTTGCTTTTTCTTGTATATCTGCAGAAACGACGACTATTTTTGCATTTTTGTTTTGTTCTAGAAGTTTTGGAAGGGCTTCATAGCCATCCATAATTGGCATTGTTAAATCTAAAAAGACGACATCTACATGCTCTTTTTCCATGGTCTCTACAGCGACTAAACCATTTTCTGCCTGAAAAATTTCAGATTCACCTACATTTGCTTTGAGTGATTTGATAAGGCTTAAGCGTGCGAGTTTGGAATCATCGGTCACGAGATATTTCATTAAAAACTTCCTTGAGTATATTTTATATCATCTGCTTTTATATAAAAAATAGAGTCTTTTATATTTGTGCCACTATTATACTCCCCAATGGCAAATAAAAAAAATTTATCTTTGCGTATTGTAATGCCTTCACTCATATCTATAAATTGAAGCTTGGTTTCATCGACAAGCTTGGCATCTTTAACACCATAAAAATCAAATGCCATACCTATCCAATCATAGGCTCTGGCTTTGTCTTGCACTGCAAAATGGAGTTTAATGTGTTGTGGGGAGAGAATTTCTACTGAGCGAAACTCGGCATCTTTAAAATGCTCAAATCGCTCAAGGTCAATGCCTATTGACACCCGACACACTCCATACTTCTATCTTCTACATCGTTTTTTACTTCTGGTGATTGTGAACGCAGGTAGTATGTTGATTTGAGTCCAAGTTTCCATGCAAGCATATAGATTTCATTGAGGTATCTTCCACTTGCTTTATCGAGGGTGATAAAGATGTTGAGTGATTGCCCTTGGTCAATCCATTTTTGACGGATAGCCGCTGCTTTAATAAGTACTGTTTGGTTTAAGTCATATGCAGGTGTGTAGTAAGCATACGTATCTGGTGAGAGTTTTGGGACAACGACAGGAATAAGCCCTGATAAATTCTCTTCAAACCACTTGCGTTTAAAGACAGGTTCAATCGCCTGCGTTGTTCCTGTAAGAATAGAGATAGAAGAGGTTGGAGCCACTGCCATTAAGTAGCCATTGCGCATTCCTTGTTTTTTTACTTTTTCACGTAACTCATCCCACTCATAAGCAGAAGCAAAAAGCCCTCCTCTATCGACAAGGTTTCTTACCTCTGCGTTTGCATGGTCTTGTGGGAAAATTCCACGGCTCCATTTACTTCCATCAAATTCTGGGTAGGCACCTTTTTCAATAGCTAAGTCAGAAGAGGCATTAATGGTGTTATAACAAACAGCTTCCATCACTTCATCTATTGTATCGAAGTGCTCTTGGCTTCCCCACATAATGCCTTTTTCAGCTAACATCTGTGCTTCACCCATAACACCAAGACCGATGGAGCGACTGCGCATGTTTGTGCGTTTTACTTTCTCTATTGGGTAGAAGTTTAAATCTATAACATTGTCCAAACATCGTACAGCAGTTGGCACAATACGCTCTATATCTTCTTTTGAGTTGATGCGAGAGAGATTAACAGAGGCTAAATTACATACAGCAGTTGCTCCATCTACTTTTTCTTTTTCCACAACAAAAATAGGCATACCCCCAAGGGAGTCTAACGCTGTTACTTTTTTGGCAGATTTTTCTATGCCGCTATCTACCTTGACTAATTCCTCTTCTTCATAACTCACACTCTCACCATTTTCAAAAATGAATTTGATTCTGTAGTGGTTTGGTGCTGTGTTTTGAAAAATCTCTGTACAGAGGTTTGAACTTCGGATGACTCCATAGTGGTCATTTGGATTGGCACGGTTTGCATTATCTTTAAAAGTTAAAAATGGAGAACCTGTTTCAAAGTAGGATGTTAAGATTTTTTTCCAAAGGTCTTTGGCTTTGATTTTCTCTTTAACGATGCTCTCATCTTGTTCAAGTTCTAAGTAGCGTTTGTCAAAATCTGCACCATAGAGTGACGTCAGTTCACGTGTATCGTAAGGATCAAAAAGAGTCCAAATTGCATCCTCTTGCACGCGATGCATGAACATATCGTTAATCCAAAGGGATGGAAAAAGATCATGGGCACGACGGCGTTCTTCACCAGAGTTTTTCTTTAAATCTAAAAAGTCGTTGATGTCTATGTGCCATGGCTCCATGTAAACAGCAATAGCCCCTTTGCGTGTTCCGAGTTGATCAACAGCAATGGCAATGTCATTGGTG
>JALWON010000381.1 GCA_027083475.1 Sulfurimonas sp. | reverse complement strand
TGGGATGTTGTTAGTGCCGATGGTTTACGCGGTTCACACTATGAGCATACTGTTGCTGTTATCAACGGTAAAGCTGAAATATTATCTCTTGCTTAGAGAGAAAAGGACTTAGAAAATGGCTAAAGCAGACGTTATTGAAGTTGATGGCAAGATTATTGAAGCCTTACCAAATGCAACTTTTCGTGTAGAATTAGATAATGGGCATATTATTTTATGTCATATTGCTGGAAAAATGAGAATGCACTACATTAAAATTCTTCCAGGTGATAAAGTGAAACTTGAACTAACACCATACTCACTTGACAAAGGTCGTATCACGTATAGATACAAATAGTATTTTTGGAGGCTTTCTGCCTCTAAAAGTTCACAGTAAATGTCGAGCCGACATTCTCCTCACTCTCAATACGCAATTTAAAATTATGCAGATTACTCAGATTATTGACAATAAACAGCCCAAGTCCAAGGGAGTTGTTCCAAGAATTTTTATGGACTCTATAAAATTTTTCTGTAATGTTCTTTAAATCTTTTTTATTGATACCTATACCTGTATCAATGACTTGAAAACTGTTTGCATCAATGTTTACATGGACTTCATCTTCTGAATATTTAAAAGCATTTTCGATGAGATTTGTGATAAGTACACATAAAAGGGCACGATCAGCCTTTATCTCTATGTTTTTGTCTCCACTTAAAATAGCAGTTTTATTGGGGTAGCTCACTTTAAGGTTTTCTATTGCCTCTTGAATTGTATCATAAAGGTTGAGGCTTATAAAGTTCATAGCGATATGCCCACCATCGAGTTTCATAGAGAGTCTGAGTGTATCTATGAGTTCACTGAGTTTATTGCCGTTGTTATGAATTTTTGTGAGAAACTTGTTTCGGATATTTGTATTGAGATTTTCATCATCAAGAAGTGTTTGTGAGTAGCCATTAATAACGGCTATAGGATTTTTAAATTCATGAGAGATAGCAGAAATAATATCATCTTTTTGATTGTTAGAGGCTTCAAGTTTACTGGTATATTTTGATTTTTGTTTTTCACGCTTGATGAGAATTTGCGATATTTTTGTCAATAAGCCAGTAATGAGATGAAACTCTTTTGAAAAATCGGAGTTAATATAGTTTGGTTTTTGCTTCCCTGCCAAATCACGTAAAAAGTTTGCAATTTTTTGGGTTTCATGCTGGATTTGGATGTTGATTTTATAGGTAATGATAAATATAGCGATAAAAAAGATGATAAGCACACCAATAATATTCATTCCAAGTGTAAAGATTTGGCTATTGATATTTTTTAATTTTTTCGCAAGTCGAATGTAGAGTGTGTGATTTTTGTCTTTATATAATTTTGCAACATAGAGTAGGTTTTCTTCGAGTGTATGCGAATACCTGATAGTTGTTCCGTAGTTTTCTTTTTCACAGAGCATGATTTCTGGACGGTATTTGTGGTTCTCCATGAGGGATTTTTTTTGATGTGATTCTGCAATGACATTCCCTTTGGCATCAATGATTGTAATCCGTATATGGAGCTTGTTTTTGATGTTTGTTGCAAGTGTATCAAAGTTTGTATCTGGATGAATGTTAAAGGCAATAATCTCTATATCTTCTATAAGTGATGCTTTGGCTTCTTGGATGTAAAAGTCTTTGACCCAAAAGTAGGTAATGGTGCCAAGGAGTACAAAAAGTGTGATAAATACAGCAATAAATTTTCGAAGCACTAACTGCTGAAAACTTAGCATAAGATATACCCCTCGCCTCGAACAGCTTGAATGTAGTTTTTTTCACCACTAGGGTCTATATGCTCTTTGAGCCTTTTGATGGCGACATTGACAGTTTTTGCTTGCTTGTTGGCACTATCTTCCCAGACTCTTTCTAAGAGTACATCTCTTGAGAGGAGTATATCTTTGTTTTTGAGAAATTCAAGGAGTAAATCATGCTCAAGATGGGTCAGTTTTACCTCTTTGTTCTCAATAGTAAAACTTTTATTGAAGGTGTTGTAGATTATGTCTCTATGTTTGATGACATCTTGGATTTTTTGTGTGCGTTTGAGCAGGGCTTTGACTCTGGCTTTGAATTCATTGAGATTAAAAGGTTTTGTAATGTAGTCATCACCACCCCGCTCAAAACCTTCTAAAATCTCTTGGGAGGACTCTTTGGCACTTACATAAATGACGGGTTGATTGTAGCCCTCTTGACGGAGTTTAGCGATGAAGACACTCCCCTCTACATTTGGCAAGTTTCTATCCATGAGAATGAGCGATATATCCTCTTCATCAAGTATATCTTTTACATTACTGGTATCTATACAGGGAATGACATCATATCCCTCTTTGGAGAGGGTGTACTCCATCAAGTCTAGTATATCTTCTTCATCCTCAACGATAAGTATTGTAGTATTCATAACACTATTATAACGAATTAGTTACGAAAATTACCACCAACTTTTGCATATACAAGCAGATTGGCAATACTAATGCTTCGAGCTGCAATTTTTCCACTTTTTCTCAAAGCTCTGAGCATCTTATGAAATTTTTCAAAATTACTTGCATCTTTGGCTTGAAGTGTGAGGTTTCTCTCTACCATTTCATATAAATCATCTGTTTTATTCTCTTCTATAAGGACATCATTGTAAATATCTTGTATCTCATCATCATCATCGCAAGAGAGCATGCTGATAGTGGATTTGAGTGCTGCAACGGTAGAAGTTTGCATAGGTACGGCGTATTCGGTAATGGTTTGGGTATCGACATCTTTACATACACCCACAAAGCCACGAATAAAGCTTCTTGTGTTTGAAGACGCCCGTGCGAGTTCATTAGTGATTTTCAAATAGGCAATCACCTGTCTTAAATCTCTTGCTTCTGGAGTATAGAGTGCAAGTACTTTAATGATGGCATTATCGATATCATCCGTTTTAGAATTGACATTCTTTATTTTTGAGCGAGCTTCTGTAAATTTGCTAGCATCACAATCCCCTAAAGCAGATAAAATTAATTCATTGGCTTCTACAAGTCCAAGACCCAATTGAATGAGTTTGCCTTTAATATCATTGAGATTTGTTTGAAAATTTTGTATCATTTTTTTTCCTTCATTTTGTCTATTTTAGCCGAAACGACC
>JALWON010000380.1 GCA_027083475.1 Sulfurimonas sp. | reverse complement strand
GTTTTGTTGTCATATAAACTTCATCAGTACTCACTGCAAAATGCACCAAAGCCCGCTTATTAAACTCTAAAAGTTTTTCACCTTTTGGAACTCTGTCGCGTTTGTACTGATTGATAGCATCGTGTACATTTTGGGTAAAGTCTGTTTTTAGCTCTATCGTTGCCAAAGGAATACCATTTAAAAACAGTACCAAATCTATGGAGTTTGTATTTTGTGTAGAGTAATATACCTGACGCACTACACGCAGGATATTGTTATCATAGTTTTCATTTAGTATAGGAGAATATAGGTCTGGTTTAAATTGGGTGAGTTTAAAACGGGCATTGATATTTTTGAGTTCATGTCGCAGGCAGTACAGAGAGCCTTTTTTATCTAACTCTTTTGCTATAAACAGACAAAAGAGTTCATCGGTATTGGTTTTGTTACGAGAAGCAAACTTTTCGTATGCCTCTTTTTGTGTTGATTTGATGTAAGATAAAAGATCTTCTGGATAAAGTGCCAACTCTTTATCATACCCGCTTGATGCCCCTTGCACCCACTCATGTGAAGTCAAATACTCTACTACTTCATCTTCAAAAACTATCTCTTTATGTTTACTCATATTTATAATTCTCCCCAAATCTGTTCACAAATTGCTTTATACAACATTTGTCTTTGTTCAATATCAGCTTTTTTAAATTGCTCATGTGGTACAAATGGTAATGAGGTATTTGAGATCATATTTGTAAAATTTGGATTATTTTCATATGCTAAGGGTGTTAAAGACTGAACTAACAAGTTTTCTTTAACATAATGTTTATGCTTCTCCTCATACGGCTTATCGCCATACGATTGGTTGGTTCCTCTTGGTAACAAAACTAAATCACCTAAACGATTTCTAAAAAGCTCAAAGTCTGCTTTTTGATCAAACTCATCTATATGTCTTTCGTATTTATTTGCCCAAATATGTTCAATCTCAAATGGTTTTCCATCTGGTCTATAGTAGCTATCATATACAGAATCTATCCCAGCTTCTTTGTCGATATACGATGAAATACGGGACAATAAAAACTTTACAAATCTTTTGTTTTGACCATGCATCCCAAAGTTAACAATACCATCGAATTTTTCTGGCATATTATTTAATTTCTCTGTTAGAATTAATTTTAAATCCTCAATAGACTTACCTCTTATCTCTTTTACCAAAGAATACATTGTATATCTGATAGAACTCGATGAAAACTTACGATAATTAATAGAACGACGAACGACAAAGGCTTCAATATATTTTGCTACAATATTCATCTTGGCTTTAATAGTATCTTGAGAATCATTAATATTTAACGGTGATAAAAGCAATGGAAAACTCAAAGAGCTTGCAATTCCCCAATCATCAGTATAATATACATACTCCAACTCTTCTTGAAAATTCTTTATGGCATCCATCAAAATCAAATATGCTTTAAAATAAAAATTAAATTCATTGTCAAAAAAGTCACTAAATGCTTTGTCGGTATTATCTGCCAAGCCTACTTTATCAAGATTTTCACGAACCCAACTATGGAATCGTGTTCCTATTTTTTCAAAATCTTCATTTTTAGAACCTACTTTACCTTGTCTGATACTATCTGCGTATTTTGCTCTTAACCAACTCTGTATAAATCTTTGATCCTCGTCTTTGTCATATGCATGAAGTTTTTGCATAGATTCTTTCCAAAAATGATTTGCCTGTTCCCTTTTTGATCTATCATGAAATCTAGAGAGCAAAAAACCTTTTAGCATCTCTGTTGGTGTAAGGTTCAAACCTCTATCGTTCATTGTTTCAAAAATAGTATATGCATTTTCATCAGAGTAAGCAACTATTTCTACTAAAATGACATTGTATTTAATCCAGTCTATAAAGAAACTAAGCACATCACCCTTAATCTCTTCGGGAAAAAATTCAACAATATCGTTATAGCGATTCGCCATATTTATTGTCGATTCATCATCGCTATCTTTTGGGGTATATTCTCCACATTCAAAAAGATTTTGCAAACACTCAACTCGTTCCTCTACTTGAATATTAAAAGATTTAACTCCTCTTGCCTCTGAAAAAATCATCCGCTCAATAGATTCATTGATTCCCAAAATTTTTTGTAAATTGTTAAGATATATCAATAGCAAGGTAAGTGATGTAAGTCGCTGTTGTCCATCAATAATACTTCTCTTACCATCTTTAACACTTACAACAAAAGGACCCATATAGTAGTTATTGTAATTTTCTCCAGCTGATCTTTCATCACCTTCTTTGTACTCTTGTAAAAAAGATGTTGTCAAGTCTGATACTAATTGTTCAATATGCTTTTGTTCCCAACTATACTCTCTTTGAAAATAATCTACTGTATATTTTTGTTCGTTTAATACATCATAAATAGTTCTGTCATTTGCATCAATTTTGTTTGTTAGTTTACTCATTACTGTTACCTTTTCTCAACAAAGCTCTCAAAGCCTCTTTTGGATATATATAATCACCAATCTTATATGGTGTTTTATTTATTCGTTTGGCAAGTGAGATCTCATCTTCACTCATGTCATACCAATCAATCATATTTTTCATGTCATTCATACTTCCAAGAACTGATCTGCTTGATGTTTTTGTATAACTTATATCCGTAAAACTTTCTCTCATCATACTAAGCTCTTGAAGTGTGAAATTATCTTGTCTCATAAGTTCTACAACTCTGTCTCGCATCATTTCCAGAAGAACAGGCACATCTTTTTTTGTAATACCGTAAAAAAATATCGAGTATAGACTCTGCGTATGTGTTATAAGTAGACACTTTCTTCTGCCAATATTAAAAATATTACCGTGCCAAGATGCAAGTGGGTTATTTTGTGTATCTAACTCTTGTGGTTTCTCACCCATAAAATCTAATAATTTTTTAGTAGCTTGTAAAATCATACCTATTCCCCTCCCAACATAAATCCAACTCCAAAAGCAGCTGCTAATGGTAGTAACCAATCAGAAGTATTGGAGGTTTGTGCAGATTGAGCTTGATATTTTTGTATAAACTCTATTTGCGTTTGTATATCGGGTGCATACTCTATTTTTGCATCTTCTGGGCTGTTTTGCAGGGCATCTTTGATGTTTAC
>JALWON010000379.1 GCA_027083475.1 Sulfurimonas sp. | reverse complement strand
GATCAATGATGATATTCTCTCTCATGCACCAAAAAGTGCAGAGCACTTCTTTATAGTTCCAAAAATCATCGAGTAAAACATGATAAAAGTGTATGGAATTAAAAACTGTGACAGTGTCAAAAAAGCACTCTCCTTTTTTCAAAAGCACAATTTAGACTATGAGCTTCAAGATTTTAAAACGCAAGCTGTTGGCTGTGAAAAAGTATCTTCTTGGTTAGATTTTGTCACACTCAAACAACTTTTCAATACACGTAGTACAACATACAGAAATTTAAAACTCAAAGAGAAAAATCTCTCAGAAGATGAAAAAAAAGAGTATCTTTGTAAAGAAAATCTTCTCATTAAAAGACCTGTTATTGAGTTTAATGACACTGTCATAGTTGGCTATAACGAAGATAATTTTACAGGAGTCTTTTTATGAACAACGAAGAAACACCGGCAAAAAACCAAACCATAGACATTAAAAAACTACTCAAAAGTGTTTTAGCTTTTAACTCATCAGACTTGCACCTTGTTGTGGGGAGTGAACCACAGATTAGAATAGATAAAGAACTCCGTCCACTGAATCTCCCAAAACTCACAGATACCGATGTAGAAGAGATGGCCTACTCCCTTTTAGAAGATAAACAGAAAAAAATCTTTGAAGAAGAGAATGAGCTTGATTTTTCTTTTGAACTACAAAACATTGGGCGTTTTCGTGCAAACTACTACCGTACTATTCATGGGATTGGCTGTGCATTTCGTATGATTCCTATTGAAATTCCCACCCTTGATGCCTATGGCAATCCTCCTATATTTAAAGAGTTGATTAAAAGAGAAAAAGGGCTTATTTTAGTGACAGGGCCAACCGGCTCGGGAAAATCAACAACTTTAGCTTCCATGCTTCATGAAATCAACATTACAGAGCGTCGCCATATTATTACCATTGAAGACCCTGTAGAGTTTGTGCATCAAAATGACAAATCACTCTTCTCACAGCGTGATGTTGGGAGCAATACAGCCTCTTTTGCTTCTGCACTCAAATACTCTTTGCGCCAAGACCCTGACATCATCCTCATTGGAGAGATGCGTGATGCTGAGACCATCGGGGCAGCCCTTACAGCTGCAGAGACAGGACACTTGGTTTTTGGAACACTCCATACAAACTCAGCACCTGGAACTATCAACAGAATTATTGATGTTTTTGATGGGCAAGAACAAGCACAAATCCGTGCACAACTTGCAAGTTCACTCATTGCTGTCATTTCGCAAACACTCATTCCTAAAATCGGCGGAGGAAAAGTCGCTACCCAAGAGATACTCATCACAAACCCTGCAGTACAAAACCAGATACGAGAAGACAAAGTACATCAAATCTACTCACAAATGCAACTCAACCAAACTGAAACGCACATGACAACACAAACGCAACAACTCATAGAACTCCTCAAAAAAAGAGTTATAGACAAACACAATGCAATTAAAAATTCCAATAGACCAGAAGAGTTAATGAAAATACTTGAAAATTTTTAAAGAGAAGGTTTACTATGCAGCACCTCAAAATTATACAATTTTTTGCTTTTTTACAAGTTTTCTTTGTAATCACTCTCAATGCTGACAATTGTATAGATAGTGCTGCAAATACTTATGGAACAACAACCGAAATAAGTATAGGCGATTTTGCCCATCTTGAAACACCTTCAATCTACCTTCCAACAGATACAGTCACATTAGGACCCCATATTATCAATGACAACAACTCTTGTGTGACAAATAGCGGTACTTTTGATTGTAATGCCAGTGGTACAAATTTTTCTTTTAGTAGTTTTTTTCAAACACAAATAATTTCAATTCCAAGTATAAACCAAACTTTTAGTACATCCCCTACAGCAATAGAAGATTATATAACGTCACAATCAGTGATTTCCTCACAAGATTATAATAGCTTAAAAGTAAGATTATTTGCACAAGTATCATTAACGACAACACAAAACCCTTTCCTTATCACTTCTTTACGTATCGATGATATTAATTCATCACTGTTTATAAGTAACAATAATTTATTTTCTACAGAAATTGACACAGGATTTTTAGGTACAAGTACATTTTTAACCTTAGATAATGTTACTTATTTGAAAACAAGAACACTTACACAAGGTGATAATTCAAGTGTCACACTTCCAAAGGTCGAGCAAGTAGATGCTGGAAGTTGGAATATTGCATCAGGAAGTTGTTCTAAGGTACATGGTAGCCATGGTGATTATAGATTTAAAGATGGTATTTTTGGAAATAGTATTTCAGGAAGTTCTATCATTGTTGAAGGAGCAGACTCTTTATATAGTGAAAAAATCGCTGCTAACAATATATATATTAATGCAGATGCAATCAGTATACACAATGGATTAAGTTTAGACAATAATGGACAAATGTCTATAGATACAAATGGTGCAACAGAAGCCAATGTAACAATCGATGGAACAACAGAATTCAAAGTAGGTTCTCAAGTCTGTCTTGCTGCTGGAAATTACTATTTTGAAAATTTAAAACTAGGAAGCGGTGTCCATCTTGACCCTTTAGGAGACGGCACTGTTCGTATTTTTGTCAAAGGGACATATTCAGATGAAAGTACAGGTTTAGGGAGTTTTATAAATCAAGGTGGAGACCCTTCTCAAATGTTGATTTATACAAAAAATTCTATCACTATGAATGCAAAAAGTGATATTTCTGCCCTACTTCTCTCTGATGGTGCAGTTACTATAGGTTCAACAAATTCAGTCATCCATGGAGCTGTTCTTGCGAACTCAAAAATAGATCTCAAAGCGTATAATTCCATCCAATACGACGGCTATGTTAATACCATAGATGCAAACACTACAAATCTTTCTTGTAATAGTTCTTACACACCGGGAACTTACTCCATCAATGGTCGTTGTGATTTTGCTCTCAATGTTTCGCATAGTTGTCCACAACCTCCTCAAACCATCACAACAGGACCTCCATCTACTTATGTAACAGGGCTCTTTGATGCTTGGGAGAGTGACAAATCAATAAGCGATAGAAATATCACAACAAAAATTGCTGCTAAAGATTTCAACTTGACACTTGCAGCACTCAATGCAGCAGATACAGCAACAGAGA
>JALWON010000378.1 GCA_027083475.1 Sulfurimonas sp. | reverse complement strand
TTCTTCGTCACTTAAAAAAAGTGGGGAAATCATAAAGGGGTATAAAAAGAGGTCATCTTCAGCGATGACAGGAATATCTGAGGGGAAAGTGCCATAATTACTTAATTTCATAGTGTGTGTATCCTAATTTTTTGTAGTGTTGTCATCTTGGACTGAGTTGCGTGAAACCACATTTATGGTATTTGGAATCATGAAATCATACCAACTTGAAGTGCCATCACCTTCAAACCACTCTCTATACCATGGAGTGTTTGCACGATTGACTTCATCCCATTTTATCCAAGGTTCAGGCTCAATCGCTCTGTAGTACTTTGCTGCTTTTGGTTTGTCCACTCTGTCATACAATGAAGCAATAGACTCGTTTAAAAGGGCTTGTGCCATATAAAGCTTGGTTGCCATTGCATCAACGATAGGGTAGTACATAGAGTGTGGGTAGTTCAACTTAAAATGTTCCGCAGCTTGCAGGGCTTCATTGATAAGTGCTTGATCGCGTCTTGGAAGTGGTAAAGACATATATTTTGCTTTAATCTTCATGAACTCTGAAAACTCTTTTTCATTGTTATTGGCATACTGTTTGATGTACTGTGTGAAAAAGTGATCACTTAAAAGATACTCTTGTGCATGCATATGTGCAACACCTAAAATCATTGTAGCTTCTGGTAAGAGAGGGGATGCTGTATGCTCACTTTGTAAAGAAGCATAGTAATCATCTGCTTTTTCAAGATTGTCATTTGCCACAGACTCTATAATTTTACCGTACCAGTACACTGCGGGTCTATTATACTCTTCAACTTCTTTTGTGCATCCACTAAAAAGTAAAAAAAGACCGAGTAGGAGAAGGGAGATTTTTGTTTTTATCTGCATAAATAATAATCCTCTTTAAGTGTCATACACTTTCAAATAATAATGCTATTCTACCCTAAACTTATATAACACTCTTTAAACTAGGAATATTTTATGCTTAAAAGTGATACAATAGACGAAATTAAAATAAGGCTTTGGAATGAAGTTTGATATGAGTACACCACTTTTGGGCTTTGAAGAGATAAAACAGGTTGAGTTACACAAAATTGATGAAGTCTTTATGAAAATGCAATCATGCGAAGATGAAAATATATCTTTTACATTAATGAATCCTTATGCTGTGCGTGAATATGATTTTGAAGTGCCAGATAAAATCAAAGAAGAACTCGGTATCACAACAACATCAAATCTTTTGATTTTTAACATTGTTCTGATCCAGTCACCCATCGAAGACTCCATCGTAAACTTTGTAGGCCCCCTCGTTTTTAACACCGATACAAAGAAAGTAGCTCAAGTGATTATTAATGATTCTAAGGAGTATGGAGTCGCCGAGAAGATTGCTTCTTTTTTAGAAGAGTAATTTTTGTTTATCAAATTCGTGATATAATCAATTATAGGGCACCTCTAAAAACCCTAGTACCTCTCAGTAACACAGAGGAGTTTACAATCAAGGCACTCTTTTGAAACCCTAGCCATAGCTAAGGTGAGAAAGAGTAACGATGAGTGTAGGCTCCTCTGTGTTACCCGTAGGGAGGGATAAAAAAAGCGATATTGCACAAAACTTTTCATCGCCATAGCTAAGGCTATGACTCATAAAAGGTTTTGCACAATCTCATCTTTTTTTCTTCCCTCTGAGAGGTGCTAGGGTTTTTAGAGGTGCCCTATATTTAATATATAAAGGATTTACACAATGAATATTTCTCTTACCGGTAGACAGATGGAGCTCACAGATGCGATTAAAACGCATATGACAAGTTCTATTGAAACACTGAAAAAATTTAATTTAGATATTATTTCTGTAAGTATGGTGGCATCTGCTCAAACAAAAAAAGGGAAAGAACACTCATTTATAGAGCTTGTAATCAACCTTGCACATAAAAACTCAGTGATTATTAAACAAAATGATGATGATTTATATGCAGCAATTGATATGGCAATTTCACGTGCACAAAAAGCAATGCGTCGTATGCACGATAGAGAGAGCGACCACCACAAAGTAGGTCTCAATGAAGCGAAAGCGGAAAATGTGACACTCAAAGAAGCAGTGAGTGAGCTTGAAGATGAGATAGTTCCTGTAGAACTTGATTTGTATAAGCCTCGAGAAGTAGAAGATGTGCTTAATGACTTAAAAGAGAGCGGTAAAATGTTTGAAATCTTTTTAGATAATGAAGATAAAACACGTGTCCTCTACAAACGCAACGATGGAAAATTTGGACTTTACTAGAGTCTAAACCCCTTTTTATAGAGGAGTGGACTATCTAAATCCACATACTCTATAACATCACTATATGCCATTGCTAAGTGTTCTGCCACCCCTATGGAGATAGGGCCTTCGAGCATAGAGCCCAGCATACATTTTACATTTTTTACTCTTGCATACTCTAAAATCTCTACCGCTTTTGTGACACCACCACATTTCATGAGTTTAATGTTTATCATATCGGCACTTCTACTCGTAATGATATGTTTTACATCAGCAAGACTAAATGCTGCTTCATCTGCTAAAATGGGAATATGACTTATTTGTGTTATTTTTTTGAGGGCTGCAAGCTCTTTTGCTTTGACAGGTTGTTCAATGAGTGCAAGGGGTCTGTTTTGCATCGTCTCAACATATAAAAGTGCATCTTTTAAACTCCATGCCTGATTGGCATCTATGAGTAATTTTGCTTGTGGAAGTGCTTGAGAGAGTGCCTGGGTAACATCAATCGCATGCGCTATATCTTTACCAAGTTTGATTTTTAAAATCCTATGGCCATTGGCGAAAGCTTTTTTGGCATCTTGCAGCATCTTCTCTTTTGGGTTGAGACTAATAGTGATGTCGGTTTGTATTTTTCGCTTCTCTTTGGCGCCTAAGTACTCGTATAGTTCTAAAGATTGTTCTTGTGCAAGGAGTGAGACAAATGCCATGTCAAGGGCAGCTTTTGCACTACTGCCGATTGTAGCACTATGTAAAAGTGTGAGTGCTTTGTGAACACTTTTTTGGAGTAGATAAGTGCCTAGCCAAAATTAATGTCATATTTTGAACCGAAGAAATTAAGCATATTTTGTATGTGCTTGTAAAAGTCATCAAACGAATCTAAAACATTTAAATCCAT
>JALWON010000377.1 GCA_027083475.1 Sulfurimonas sp. | reverse complement strand
CTCCAATAGAGCATTTTGAAGCAGTTTTTACCAATAAAAAATTGGAAATAAAAGAGTTTGGAACAAGTGATAGAGTTCTTATTTTTGAAAAAAATTGTGATTTAGTAAAAAATGAAATCAATTATCTTCAAAAACATGCCTCTTGGGCAAAGATAATTTTTCTGATTCCCTATCTACATAATGATAATTTTGATGATGTGGAAAATATTTTTATTTATAAAAATGAAAATGAAATTTTTAAACTTTTACAATCGCATGAATTTCACTTTGCACTCATAGCTGGTGCAGACAAATCCATTGTAGCAAAACCTTTAGTATCCCAAGCACAAATATCACTTTTTGATTTTTAGGAGTTCTTATGAATAGAAGAAATTTTTTAGCCACCGCATCAACAGCATCGGCTGCCTTTGCTTTGAATGGATGTAATGAGGGCAAACATGTTGCCATTGATTACTCAAAACATCCAAAACAAACAGCAGCATCCAAGCATATTAACATTAACAAAAATAAAAAAACAACACTCAAGCTTGCTACTTCCTGGCCTGCCCATTTTCCTATTATGGGGACTGGAATTGAAAAATTTGCACAAAGAGTGAAAGATATTAGTGGAGGGAGTTTAGAGATTAAAATCTATCCAAAAAATGTTTTAGTCCCTGCCCTTGCAGTTTTTGATGCAACAAGTAGTGGTGAAATTGATGCTTTTCATTCTGGACCTTATTATTGGAAGGGAAAAAATTCTGCTTTTTCTCTTTTTAGTGGTATTCCTTTTGGGTTTACAGCTGAAGAGATTAATTCGTGGATGCTTTATGGGGGAGGACTCGAAATTTGGCGCGAAAAGTATGCGCATTACAATCTTTACCCTTTTTTAGGAGGCAATACAAATATTCAAATGGGTGGATGGTTTCGAAAACCTATCAAATCGCTTGCAGATATGCAAGGTTTAAAAATGCGAATTCCAGGTTTGGGTGGTGAAGTATTTTCAAAAATGGGAGTGAATCCTATTTTACTTCCTGCCGGAGAGATTTACACATCATTAGAACGTGGAGTGATTGATGCAACTGAATGGGTTGGACCAGCACTTGATATAAAAATGGGATTTTACAAAGTTGCACCCTATTACTACTCTGGATGGCACGAACCGGGGTCTATTTTAGAACTGACATTTAACAAACACTCATGGAGTAAATTGGGTTTTGAACAACAAGCGATGATTGAAGTGGCCTCAAGTGAGATGAATGCCAATATGACCTATGAGTTTCATCATGAAAATATTCATGCTTTGAGTAAACTCCAAGAGTTAAATGTTGAACTTTTACAATTTCCTGAGGATGTAACAAACGCAGGCAAACAGGGGCTTGCTGAAGTTATAAATGAGTTCTCTCAAAAAAACAAAGATTTTGCAGAGGTGTATAGTTCTATAAGAAATCATTTAAAACTTTCAAAAAGCTGGAGCGATGCGAGTTTACGCTATTTTTTAAATGCCAGATAAGGCTATTTGTGTACTATTTCAAAAAATTAACACAATGGCAAAGACTTGATACGACTTATCTTTTTTATAACATTTACTTTGAGTTTTCTCCATGCTTCTTTTCATGGAATCATTGTAGATAAACAAACAAACAAACCGCTTGCACATGCACTTGTAAGTGATGCTACACATAGTATATCGAGCGATATAAATGGCTCATTTACGATAAATTCTCAAGAAAAAAACTATCATATTAAAGCATATGGTTATAGACCCTTCTCTTTTACTGCTGATGAGAATAAAAGTAAACTTTCTCTTGAGCCTATTAGAGTAAAAGCACTCTATTTAACCTATTGGGGTGCGAGTAACAACTCAGGTACCTTAAAAAATATACTGAAAATCATCCAATCCACGCAAATAAATGCAGTTGTTGTGGATGTTAAAAATGAATATGGATCTACTTCCTTTTTAACATCTTTTAAGCAGGCAAATAGTTATGGTGCACAAAAAACACGCACAAACCGTAATATAAAAAAGTTTATGCAAACAATGAAAAAATATCATATTTACACCATTGCTCGCATTGTCGTTTTTAAAGATGAACTTCAAGCTTCTCACAATAGTGACTATGCACTCAAAAAACAAGCAACTGGAAAAATATGGAGAAATGCTGATAATATGGCATGGGTAGATCCATACGATAAAAGAAGTCACCAATACAGTGTTCGTATGGCCGAAGAAGCTGCAAAAGTTGGATTTGATGAGATAAATTTTGACTATATCCGTTTTCCTGCAAAAAAAGGGCTTCTCTTTGCACAAAAAAATACTCAAAAAAATCGTATCAAAACGATTGGAGATTTTATTGATTTAGCACAAGAGAAACTACGTAAATATGGGGTTTTTATCTCTGTAAATACATATGGAAATATTTGCTGGTCCAAAGATGATAATGGCATTGGTCAAACGGTCACAGAACTTGCTAAGCATGCTGATTATTTAGCACCAATGCTCTATCCATCAGGCTTTTCAAGTGGCTCTTTTCATTTTAAATACCCTGCTGATCATCCTTATGCTGTAATTTACAGAAGTATATCAAACATAAAAGGGAGAATTGATACAAAGAGGGTTCGACCTTGGTTGCAATACTTTCGAGACTATACAAGAAAACGCCGACTTTATAAAAAGTTTGAAATTCAAGAACAGATTCGTGCAGCGAATGATATAAATACAAGTGGTTGGATGCTCTGGTCGCCTTCGAGTAAATATCATCAAAATTATTTGAAGTAAATATTTTTGAGTGCTTCTCTGTGTAATTTTGCATCTGGAAGATAGCTATCTACTAAGGCATGAAATGCTTTGGAGTGGTTCATGTGTTTGATGTGTGCTAACTCATGCACAATCACATAATCAATAAGCTCTTTTTTTACTTTGATGAGTTGTGTGTTGAAAGTCAGCTCTTTTTGCATATTGCAACTGCCCCATCTGCTTTTCATTTTTCGATATTTTATTTTTGTAAAGGAAAGATTCATCCGTGAAGAGAAGTACTCTACTCTTTGTGGAAAATATTTTTGTGCTATGTGTTTGTAAAAACTATCGTATGTGTGAAGCACTTTTTTTGTATCACTCAAATCAACTTTTTCTAATTTTTTGTGCAAAAAGCGGGCTGTCTCTTCCCTTATATCTACTACTTCTCCAAACAAAAGAAGTTCTTGTGTGAGTTGTATGGTTTGTGGTTGGTTTTGTAATACTTTTGCATACTGTTTACGGAGCCACGGCTCTTTTTGTAGAAGAAGTTGTTCTACAAACTGATGTGAGACTTGCGGTGTTTTGACAACAATATGCAATGCCTTATCAATGCTGAGATAGCTATTTTTCAGTTTTGGTTTGACAATATGCTCTACTGCAAACTCTTTAAAAAAAAATTTATGCATATTCTATGGGGTCTGTAACTCCAGCTTGTTCAAATCCATTTAAACGCAATCGACAACTATCGCAAACACCACAGGCTTTTTCTTCATTTTTGTAACAGCTCCATGTAAGTTCTAAAGGAACTGCAAGCTTGAGTGCTTCTTGAACAATTTGAGATTTTTTAAGATGCACTAAAGGCATTGTTATCTCTATGTTTGTACTCTCTTTTGTTCCAAGGTTAATCGATTTTTGCATACTCTGTATATAACTTTCTCGACAATCAGGGTACCCACTACTATCTTCTTCTACAACCCCAATACTAATAACTTCCGCCCCCTCTTTTTCGGCAATAGCTGCTGCCATACTCAAAAAAATACCATTTCGAAATGGGACATAAGTGACAGGAACTCCCTCCTCTATACCGTTTGTTGGGACTTGAATATTGGTATCTGTTAAAGCCGAAGCACCAAGCTGTTGGAAAAAATCTAAATCTAAAATATATTTTTGATGTGTCTGAAGTGCTTGTGTAATCTCTTCAAAACATTGTAATTCTTTAGCTTGTGTTCTTTGTGCATAATTAAAATGCACAGCAATGATTTCATACCCTTTATTTTGCATCATATAAGCACTGAGTGTAGAATCCATCCCGCCGCTCATGATACATACTGCTTTTTTTCTATTGTTTTCTTTATTTGTATTCATAAAAGAATTTTAACATATAAAAAGATTTTTTAATCTTTATTAAAACAAATAAGTACTACAATAGGTTAAATAGATAGACAAAGGAGACAGCATGGAAGTTTCAGCAGCAACAGGAAATAATGCAATTGGACTAGAAGTACAAAAAAAAGCTCAAGATGTGCAAGCACAACAGGTTTTAAAAGTGCTAGAAGGTGCAGAAAAAATTCAGCAAGATACAGACAACCAAGCAGCAACAGCACAAAAAACAGGTTTAGGAAACAATTTAAATATTGCGGGATAATTTGCTATAATTATCCCCATGATTGAACTTGACAATACAACTACATTAGAGGTGCAAGAATCTTTTTTAAATAAGATAGCACAACACTTGAGTGATAAAGATATTGAACTGCTTATTACCTCCAATAGCGAAATTCAAAAAATTAATTTAACACATAGAAATATAGATAAAAGTACAGATGTTCTGAGTTTTCCTTATGAAGCGATGCCGATGTCTCCTCTTGGGAGTATTGTAATCTCTGCAGATTATGTCCAAAAGGGAGCTAAGGAGTTTGCACATGAAGAGAGTGATGAGCTAGCTCTTTTGTTTATTCATGGACTTTTACATATTTTAGGGTATGACCATGAAGTAGATAATGGAGAGATGCGAGCAAAAGAAAAAGAGCTTATTGAGTATTTTCATTTACCAAGTAGCTTAATTATTAGAACAGAAGGATAAAAATGGATTTTATAATCTTTATAGCGGCAATGGGTGCCTTAGTATATGGAGCTGATTTTATCATTAAAGAATCAGAAAGAATTGCATTGCATTTTAACATTTCTCATTTTGTGATTGGGGCAACACTCATTGCATTTGGAACTTCACTTCCGGAGATGGCGGCTTCTATGATGGCTTCAGCTCAGGGAAAGAGTGATATGGCGGTTGCAAATGTTGTGGGGAGTATTACTTTTAACATTACACTTGTTTTAGGGGTTGTCTTTTTCATAGCAAAACAGATGAACCCTGCTCGAAATCTCTTTCAAAAAGACAGTGCTTGGGTGATTGTGCCACTTGGTATTTTTCTTTTGATGATTCAAGATGGTGTGATTAGTCGTCTTGATGGAATTATTTTTCTTTTTATTATGGTTTCGTATTTACTCTTTTTGTTTACTGATGCAAAAGAAGATTTAGAAGGAGAGATAGATACTTCTATTACAAAAGAGAAATTTAATTGGCCAAAAACGATAGCCTTCTTAAGTATAGGGTTTATTCTCACTATAGGTGGTGCTGATTTTGTTATAGAGAGTGGCTCAAACATTGCCCGTGAATTTGGTGTCAGTGAATGGCTTATAGGGCTTTTTCTTATCTCTTTTGGAACTTCTTTACCAGAACTTGTTGTCTCTATTGTGGCTGTGAAAAAAGGAAATGCCGATATGAGTATAGGCAATATCATAGGTTCAAATGTAGCAAATTTTTCCATGGTTTTAGGTGGTTCTGCACTTTTAAACCCACTCAAAGTCAATGTAGCATCAGCAAATTTTGATATTTTAATTATGAGTGTTGCTTCAATTACACTGCTCTTTATTCTTGCAAATAAAATTTATAATAAAGCAGGTTCTATTTTCCTTGTAGCTATCTTGGCACTCTTTATACAAAATGCTTTTGCTTAAGGTGCCCTTATTTTTTTATATAACCAAGTTCTAAGAGCTTGTTATATATATCTGACACAATAGCTCCTGCTGCATGCCCGCCATGCCCGCCATGTTCGACCATAACTGTTACAATATATTGCGGATTTTTATAAGGGCCATAGGTCGTGAGCCAGGCATGCGAACGGCTATAGTAAGCGAGTTCATGCTCTTTTTTTCTTTTTTTAATATCTTGTTTTATCCCAACAACTTGTGCTGTTCCCGTTTTTCCTGCTAAAATAACTTTAGAATGTAAAAAATGTGTTGCTGTACCATGTGGAGCATTACAAACTTCATACATTGCATTTTGAATAATAGGCAATTTTTGTAGTTCTTGTGGTGTTAAAACATTTTTGATTTTTGGCTGATATTTTTGTGTACCTTTTGCCTTTAAAAGATGAGGGGTCGGTAACTTTCCTGTTGCTAAGAGTGCTGTTTCTTGCGCAATTTGTAAAGGTGTTACCAAAAAATCCCCCTGCCCTATGGACATATTTGCTGTCTCACCCACACTCCAACGTCTGCCATATTTTTTCATTTTCCATCTACGCGAAGGAACAACACCAATAAATTCATTTGGCAAATCAATTCCTGTTTTTGCACCTAAGCCATAGCGTTGCAGTCCTTCGCTCAATTTATGATTTCCTAGAATAAGACTTCCTTTATAAAAATAATCATCACAACTTTCCCTGATTGCTTTAGTGATTTTTGTATGCCTATGTCCTTTTTTCTTCCAGCATCGAAAGATTCTTCCTCCTAAAGGTAAAGAAGAACGGCAATCTACACTCCAATTTTCATTTAATTTTGTAGTAATATATAAAAGTCCTAGCAAGGGTTTAATAGAAGAACCAGGAGGATAGAGTCCATGGATGAGTTTATTTGTAAAAGGATGATCAGGATCGAATGCTAAAGTATTATACATTTTGTACGACATTCCTGAAACAAAAATATTTAAATCGTAGTTTGGAAAACTTGCTGCTGTAAGAATTTCACCTGTTGTACTCATTACAACAATAGAACCAACCTTGTCTTGAAAAAGTTGCGAGATATACTGTTGCAATTTTATATCAATACTGAGCATCAATTTTTTATCTTCAGTGGGATTTTCGTAAGACAACTCCTCTATCTCTTGATTACTTGCATTCACTTTGATTTTTCTTTTTCCCTCTTTTCCTTGTAAAAATCTATTATACTGGCGTTCTATGCCTGTTTTTCCTGTATACCCAATAAGTTCAAGCGAAGGATTTTTATCTATATCTTTTTGGTTTGCACGAGCAACATAACCAATCATATGTGCAGCTATATTTTTATAGGGATAGAATCTTTTTGGAGCTGCAAGAATCTTAATGTTCTTTCTCAAACTAAGTTGTGTATAGACTTTAACAATATCTTTATAAGCAATAAAAGGAACAATATCTATAAAATTATGATTGTAATAAGAATCTTTTCTAATGTATTGTTTGAGAATTTTTTTTCTCTCTAAATTCGGGAGTAACCTTATGAGTGTATCAAGCTCTTCATGCAACTGTTTAATGTTTTTTTTACGGTGTAAATGGGGGGCTAATTGAATTTTAAAACCTAACTTATTGATTGCAATAGGGACATTATTTCTATCGACTATTTTTCCTCGTATGGGAGCAATTTTTTCCGTTTTTATAGTATTTTGAGTGGAGAGTTTTGTATAGTATGCATTTGATTTTATAGAGAGTAAAAACACACGGCTTAAAATACCCAGCCAGATAATCACAAAAAGAAAAAGTATAAATTTTATTTTCATAATAATCCAACAATAAAGAGCTCAATTACTATATAGTAAATTATATAGTAATTAAAACTTAGTGTTTCAAGTAAAAATACATTGGCAATAAGGAGTAAAAAAAGATAATAACCAAAGTATGCTATGAAAACAGAAAATATCTTGATGCAAAAATTACAATTGAAATTTTTTTTCACTTTTGGGAGAATGAAGATATTGACAAGTGTAAAATAAATAATGGAACTAAAAAGTAAGTAGCCATAATTGACCTCATAGATAATAAGACAAAAAATAAGGATACTTAAAAATAAAAAATCTTTTTTTTCAAGAGCCTGAGAGTACAAAACAAATAAAAGTGCAAAGAGTGGTGGTAAAAAAAGATATATACTTGAGAGACTCTCATATACTAAATAAAAAACAATATAGAGCGTTGCTACTAAAGGTTTTTGATTAATGATACTTCGTTGCATACTGGAAAATGTTTACATTTTATACAATCTGCCCAAATCTTATGTTCAGGAAGGGATTCTTTAGGGATTTCAACAAATCCAAGTCTTTGAAAAAAAGTTTGTTTATAAGTTAAGCTCAACACTCTTTGAAGTCCTAATATTTTGGCTTCTTTAAGTTGTTGACGGACAAGGTTTTCTCCTATTTTACGTCCGCGTTTATTTTCTTTGACAACAAGCGAGCGTATCTCTGCAAGCTCATTTGTATGAATATGTAATGCACTAAAACCAACAAGTTCCTCTTCTTCGTAGGCTAAGGTGTAGGATCTTATATTTGTTGCAATTTCATCATCACTTCTAAAAAGAATAATACCTGTTTCAACTTCTGAGGCAACAAGCTCTTGCATTTGAGCAATTTCTAAAAGTGTCGCTTTTTGATACTTAATTTTCATCGGTTGTTTCGTTTAAAATATCATAAATTGTTTGTATGATTTTTTTCGTGCCTCGTTTTTTTGCACTTGAGACCATAAAGGCATGCGGAAATTCTCTACGCAGGGCATTTTGTTCTTTTTGATTGAGTTTGTCAATTTTTGTAAAAATTTGTAAAACTACTTGATTTTCATGAAGATTTTCAAATAAAAATTCACTTACTGAAGTGTCTATATCTAAATGCGGATGCCTACAATCTATCAAATGAATAAAAAGTTTGATTTGCTCTCTATGTGCAATATAATCGGTGAGGTTTTTTTCCCAATCATGTTTAATGGACTTTGAGACTTTTGCATATCCAAAACCGGGTAAATCTACAAACTTGGCAAACTTCTTTTCATGAGATTCTCGATTTAAAAAAGTGACATCAAAGTAGTTAATGAGTCTTGTTTTCCCTGGTGTAGAAGAGACTTTTGCCAAGCCCTTATGGTTTGTAAGGGCATTGAGTAAAGAACTTTTTCCTACATTTGAACGTGCCATAAAAACAACTTCATCTTGTAAGTCTGATGGGGGTGCTGCCTCTATGTTTGGTGCGGATGTGATGAATTTTGCATCTACTATTTCAACCATATTATGTACCTACTTTGATTGGTTTGATTCATTCGCATCAGCAATATCAAAAATCATAATTACAGGTTTTGTCTCAAGCCCTTTTGCATAGGCTTTTCCCTCAATAGTTTTTAAAACTACTTCATCTCCAATAATGTCTTTTTTATCATCTATCTGCTGAAGATGCACATCTTTAAAAAAATGGTACTCTTTAATATCTGGATAATAAATTGCTTTTTGAGCTTTGCCTTTATAGGCTGCTTTGTTCTCTGTGATGATTTGAAAAGAAACATTGCCAATGGCTACAAATTTTGTAGGTTTATTCTTTTTGTCTACATACACAGTCACTTCTGAAGCATTCAATTCATCAGAGTTTTTAATAATATTGACTTTTCCTGTAAAAACAGAAACACCCGTATTTTCATCTGCTGTAAACTTTTGTGATGTTATTTTGAGCTCACCTGCGCTTAGAAGTGAAGCGAAAGTGAGGAGTGTGAGTAATTTTAGTTTCATTTTTTCTCTCTTAATTGGTAAATTGCTGTTATGTTTTTTGATTGCATTTTATTTTTTAAATTATTATACACTAAAGATGTTCCTGTTATTTTATTGTCACCAAGGTAGGCAACATACGGCTGGTTTGTTTTGACAATACCAGTTCTTTTATTATAAATTGCCTCATCAGATGAAAAATCTAAACCATCTTCTCGACTATAAACAACATCTTGAGTAAGTGTTATTATATCATTTTTATAGATACCATTGTTTGCTTTAATGTTTGCAATATATTTTTGCGTGTTATCTGTGAAGTTTACATTCTCAATGGTATATCTATTGACATAACGAATTCCTTTTGTTCCCAAAAGAATGGAGTCAAGACCAAAGGTGTTAATTTCGTAAATAGTAAAGGCATTGAGTTCAAATAAAGGAACATCTTCAAAAGATTGTTCTTTGACATTGAGTGGTTTAAACACAAAAAGTATCATTGCCAAAAGTGCTGATATGATTCCAAAAAGTATATTAATATTTATATTTGCCCCTTTGTCCATACAGATAAAAATGCATCTGCTTGATGATTGTGTCTTACTAAAATATCTATCATTTCTCGCACAGCTCCATTCCCACCATTGTGAGAAAGTACAGTATTGACAAGGGTTTTAATCTCTTGTGCACCATCTTTTGGTGTAAAACTCTCTCCTGCAATTTTGAGCATATTATAGTCATTTAAATCATCGCCGATGATGGCAACTTCACTTAAGGAGAGATCTAAGTTTTCAAGAAGTTCAAGTAAAACTTTTTGTTTGTCTCTAATACCTTGAAAAAGATGGCTAATTCCTAATTCTGTCACTCTTTTTTTGACAATTTCTGATTTTCTTCCAGTAATTACAGCCACTTGATTACCGATTTTGAGCCAAGTTGTGATACCTAAGCCATCTTTTACATTGAAATTTTTGCTCTCAACACCATCAGCAGAATAAATTAATTTACCATCGCTAAGGCACCCATCAACATCGAGTACAATCAGTTTAATCATAAAACATCTTTTGTGCTTGGAATACCAACACGTTTATTTTCTGCTGTTGCTCTTCTGAGTGCTACAGCAAGTGATTTAAACGCAGCTTCAATTTTATGGTGTTTATTTTTGCCCCGCTGTTCAATAATATGTGCACTTATACGGGCATTAAGTACAAAAGCTCTGAAAAATTCTTCCACAAGTTCTGTATCAAACTGCCCTACTTTTCCAGAAACATCAAGCTGATAGACTAAAAATGGGCGATTACTTAAATCTAAATCACAAGAGACACAAGCTTCATCCATGACAACATTGGCACTGCCAAAACGTTCCATATTTTTTATAGGATAGAGTGCATCTGCTACAAGTGACCCAAGGACAATACCAATATCTTCAACACTATGGTGATCATCAATATGGGTGTCTCCTTTACATACAATATCTAAATCTATCAGTGAATGTTTTGCAAAACTCTCTAACATATGGTCTAAAAAACCAACACCACTATTGATAGTACTTTTACCATTTCCATGTAACTCCATAGAAATTGTAATATCTGTCTCTTTTGTTGTTCTTGTTTTTGTTATCATTGTTTATCCTCTCTTACTATGAATGCTTTTTTAAAAATACTATTTGCCTTATAGTCTCGTGCCTCTTGTTCACTTTTAAAACCTTTTAAAATCACTTTAAACATACGCCCATTGACAGTCTCTACATCTTTAATAATCGTTCTATAGCCTGCAATATGATCATATTCCTCCTGTGTTTTGAGTGCTCCTTCTATTTTTGAAAAAGAGGCAATCTGCAAGGCAAAATTTGTTATATTTCTCTTTTGAGGTGCTTTTTTTAACTCTTTTTTTGTGGGAATTTTTGTGCCACCTTTGTTTTGAAAACCTAATATTTCTAGTTCCACAGGGGCCGTACCATGTCCAATCATATTTATTTTAGAGGCCGCTGCTTTTGAGAGGTCAATAATTCTTGTTTGTACAAAAGGACCTCTGTCATTGATGCGAACAACAGTACTTTTACCATTTCTCAGGTTAGTAACTTTGACAATAGTGTTCATTGGTAAGGTTTTATGTGCCGCTGTCATCGCCCACATATTGTAGCGTTCACCATTGGATGTTAACTTTCCATGAAAATTTGGGCCATACCAACTTGCATTACCTCGAAATCTATCCCCTACAGAGACAGTTGTTGGATGATAACGAACACCTCGTACAACATAGGGCTTCATCGTTGGATGAGAATAGACTTTTTGACTTATTTTTGGTGTATAGTCTTGTTTATTTGCTGAATAAGTTCGCGATGCGTTTGCATTATAGTCTCTGTATGCATAGTGTCTTGTTGTACTACAAGCAGAAAAAATCAACACAATCAACAGTAAAAAAAGATTCTTTATATGCATATCTTATCCTTTAAATGTTTTTGTTTGAATAGGAATAATTAACTTTTGTCTTAAACGCAATCTACTTGTATGCAACTTGTTAAAATCCATAATCATTCTGTATGAAACACCATATTTTTTTCCTATACGTGAGAGGTTATCTCCATGCTTTACAATATATATTTTATAAATATTTTGAATCGATTTTTTATGGTACTTCTGTTTAAAATCGGAAAGCTTTTCATAAGGGATGTAAACAACATAGTTTTTTTTGTAAGGAGGGACAAAATCATATCGTAAATGCCTATTG
>JALWON010000376.1 GCA_027083475.1 Sulfurimonas sp. | reverse complement strand
ACTTTGAAAGAATTCTATTTCAAGTTTATTTTGAGTAGCTACTTCTTGCATTTGAGCATGAATTTGCTCTAACTTCATCGGACCGTAAATATTTTGTTCACGAACACCTAGCATATTTAAATTTGGACCTTGAATTACGACTATCTTCATCTTTACCCTTTAGTTTTCTTTTTAAGGAGTTATTTTAGCGAAATAATGCATAATATAGTTTAAATTTACTAAAAAGATTCACTATGCAGATTATTACCCCTCATTTTATCTACTTAAAAGATAGAGTTAGTACAAATTTATCCATTGCGTTTGATAAAACTATACAAAAAATTGCACCCATTGAAGAGTTACGAGCACTTTACCCTCAGGCAAAAGTCACAACACTCAGAGAAAATTCTCTCCTTATGCCGGGACTCATTAATGCCCATGTGCATATAGAATTTTCTGCAAATAAAACGCAGTTAAGCTACGGAGATTTTATGAACTGGCTTTACAGTGTCATCGAAAATCGTGAAGACCTCATAGGTGGTTGCGATACTTCTTGTATGCAAAAAGCTTGTGATACTATGCTTGAAAATGGCATTACTACCTTTGGAGCAATTAGTTCGCATGGAATGGATTTAGATGCCTGTGCCAATGCGAAACAGAATGTTGTTTACTTTAATGAACTCATCGGTTCACAAGCTGTCATGGCAGATACACTTTTTCAAGATTTTTTATCGCGTTTAGATGCAAGCAAAAGCATCAAACGCGAAGGGTTTCACCATGGCGTTGCCATTCACTCACCCTACTCTGTGCATCCAATTCTCATCAAAAAAGCACTCGAGATTGTCAAAAATGAAAACCTCAAACTCACAGCCCATTTTATGGAGAGTATAGCAGAGAGAAACTGGCTCGATGATAGCAGCGGTGACTTTACAAAATTTTTTAAAGAGCTCCTCAAACAAGATAAAAATGTTTGTAATGCGAAGGAGTTTTTGGCACATTTTAACACACAAGAAACACTTCTTACTCATGTCACAAACGCAACACCAACAGAGATTGACACCATTGCATCACACAATCACACCATCATTCACTGTCCTATTTCAAACCGTCTTTTAGGCAACCCAACACTCAACATTAAAGCACTCAATGAGAAAAATATAAAATGGATAGTCGCAACCGATGGGCTGAGTTCTAACTACAAACTTGACCTTTTTGAAGAGATGAAAATCTCTCTCTTTATGCACAGTAGTGCACCACTTTTAGAGTTTGCACAAGCCCTCATAGAAGGTGTTACTATAAATGCAGCAGAGGCACTTGGACTCAACACTGGCGAGATAAAAGAGGGAAAAAATGCCGATATGATTGTCCTTGACTTAGATGCGCCACCAACAAAAGAGTTAGCAATTCACCTCATCTTACAACGCTACAACATATCGAAAGTCTATATTAATGGTAATTTAGAAAAAGAGGCTTAACAGACCTCTTTTTTTGCCATATATTGCAACTCATCACAAGAAAATCCTGCTGCTTTCCGTGCTTGAACATTCACATTTTTAGCACGCAAGAACCCTTGAGGATAGTACTTCTTTATAATCTCAAAGTAAGTATTGGGGGAGACTTTTTCTCTTTTACAAACATAACGAAACCAGACATCTCCCTTTTTGACATGATCCACCTCTTCGGCTAAAATAATCTCTAAAGTGTGTATAATTTTTTTTATCATTGTGCTTTTTGGCAATCGTTTCAATTTTTCTAAAATCATCGGTGTAGCATCGAGTCCATTGGCTTCTAAATAGCGTGGAACAACTGCCATGCGTTCAAGGAGTGTCTGTGTCCTTTGACTCGCTTCAAAGAGTGCATTATGCACAGCAACATCGCCATAGCTTGCATTGAGCTCTTCTAAAAGAGAAGACAACATTTTAAAATGGCGAATTTCATCATCTGCCACACGCAACCAATCTTCATAATATGCTCGTGGCAAACCATGAAATCTATAAGCCCCATCAAGGGCTAAATCAATGGCAGAATACTCAATATGTGCCACCGCATGCACAAGATTAATCTGCCCCTCTCGTGTTGTTAAATTCCTGCGTTTTGGCACATCTTGGGGTGAGATAATAGTGCAAACAGTCTCATAAGAGGGCTTTTGAAATGCTTTTACTGTATACTCTTTTTCAAACACGACTCTATTGTTTTGAAAGGCTTCATAAAAAGTTTGAAATCTTTTTATTTTTTCAGCTGGTTCTTGTGTTTGTAAAATCAACTCTAATTCTTTATAATAATTCATACCACATAATGCTATAATTACAATAAAAAAGAGATAAAAATGCAGATTAAACGCAAAGCGATGGGTCCCTACCAAACCAACTGCTATATTGCTACAGTAGATGGAAAAGATTTTATCATCGACCCTGGTGTTAATGCAACAGCATGGGTCAAAGAGAATGTTACCAATCCTGTTGCCATTTTAAATACACATGGGCATTTTGATCATGTCTGGTCAAATGCAGTGCTTCAAAAAGATTTAGGAATTAAACTCTATACACCAAAAGAAGATGCTTTTTTACTTGTTTCAAGTAACTGGATGCCAGATTTACCCCCTTCTGTTCCTGATGTGCTTATACAAGGCGATGAGGAGCTTGATTTTGATGGCATAAAGATCAAATTTCGCCATTTTCCAGGGCATTGCCCAGGGTGTTCCACTATAGAGATAGGCGATGCCATGTTTAGTGGTGATTTTATTTTTGAGAAAAGTATTGGGCGGACAGATTTTCCCTACTCTTCTCCTGAAGATATGAAAAAATCACTTGAAAAATTTAAGAAACTTGATTTTGATAAAACAATCTACCCGGGGCACGGAAGCACAACAACCATACAACAAGAACAAAAAAATTCTGATTACTGGATAGCAACATTATGAGCCATTTTGATACAAGAGCCCAAAACTGGGACAAAGGAAACACACAAGTCGCTGGAGCAAAAGTAATCGCTGATGCCATTCGAGAAAAAATCACCCTCACTGAGACAATGGAGATTATAGACTTTGGAACAGGAACAGGACTCTTGGGTTTTGATATTGCCACTTCTGTCAAACAAGTACATGGAGTAGATACTTCAAAAAAAATGCTTGAAAAACTTGAAGAAAAAAACAGT
>JALWON010000375.1 GCA_027083475.1 Sulfurimonas sp. | reverse complement strand
TCCAACTTGCCTACAATGTTATCACTTTTGCGGGAGGACAAATATCTTTTATGATGGGTTTTTCTATGGCAAGTGCCATCGACCCCCAATCGGGTGTCTCTATGCCTATCGTTTCGCAATTTTTATCGCTCATGTCTTTAATGATTCTTTTTGCCCTAGACTTGCACCATTGGATGCTGCTTTTTATAGATAGCTCTCTCAAAACCGTCCCCCTTGGTGGATTTCTCTTAGCACCCCATATCTACCATTATATTATCCATGCAGCCTCACATATGTTTTTGGTTGGGTTTATGATTGCATTTCCTATCATTGCCCTCTCATGGTTGCAAGATGTTATTTTTGGGATGCTCATGAAAACTATGCCACAGTTTAACCTCCTTGTCATAGGCTTTCCTATTAAAATCATGGTTGCCTTTGCTGTACTTATTGCAACATTTACAGCAACAATGCTTATAGTCAAAGGGGAGATGCAAGATGCATTTAATGCATTAGAGATGCTTTTTTAGTTTTTTTTCGCTACAATATAGAAATGATGATTTTAGCTCAAATTTAAAGGTATCCACATGAACATACTGCTTCTTAACGAGAACCCTGTAGTCAATAAGCTTGTAACCCTCAGTGCACAAAAAACTTCCGATACTCTTGATGTTGTTGATAGCATTGAAAGTATTACAAAAGAGCATTATGATTTGCTCGTCATTGATGACACACTCTACAATGATGATATTTTTTCCCTCATCCAAGAAAAAACAAGCTATAAAAGTTCACTCTTTATCTGTTCAAGAGACACACAAACAACAGAGGGTTTTAATGATGTTTTGAAAAAGCCTTTTTTACCAACAGACTTGGTAGAACTCTTCTCTTCTATAGCAAAAGATGTGCAAAATATGCCAAAAGAAACAGAGGAGGAAGAAATTCCCTCTTTTGAAGAGGTAGAGACACTCGATGAGCTAGAGACTTTAGGAGATATTGATGCACTTGATGATGCATTTGATAATGATTTTGAAGAAGAGATTGACTTAAACCCAGAACCAACACAAAGTGTTTTAGATGATGATGAAGCACAAAAAGTCAAAGACCTCCTTGATGAAACTAGTGATGAATTTGATGATTTAGATGATGAACTTGACTTAAACAACATCGAACTTGATGACGAACTTGACTTAGAACTTGAAGATGGCTTAGAGCTTGAAAGCGAACTCCAAGCACCTCTCGAAGCAGAAGAAGAGACAATGGATGATATACTTGAAGATGACTTGAATTTAGAGATTGAAGATGGTTTAGAACTTGAGGCATCCAATGAAATTGAAGATGATTTTGATTTAGAAGAGCAAGAAGACCCTTTAGAACTCGAAGAAGCAAGCGAAGAAGAGATTGCGGAAGAAGCGATAGAGGATGCACTTGAAGATGAAATTGAAAACGATTTTGAAACAGAGAATCCACTAGAAGAAATAACAGAAGATATGACCATAGAAGATCAAATTGAAGCAGCTGTAGGCGAACTCACACCAGAAGATTTAGAAGAAGAAGTGAGTGAAGAGACACTCTTAGAGATAGCCGAAAATGAAATCAACTCTTTTGACCAACTCAGCTCAAAAGATTTAAAATTGGCCATCGGTGAAGAAGTGGAAGAGGAAGAGGAGGAAGAAGAACTCACTCTTGAAGAGGAAATTGTAGAGGAAGAGACTCCAGAAGAGACACCGATGTTACAAGAAGATACAACAGAAGCAGAAGAAAACAGCGGTGTCGAAGCACTCAAAAATCTTCTTGCAGCCCTCAGTGACAAAAATGTAGCGGCTTCACTTAAGGGGATGAAAATAAACATCAACATCACACTAGGTGATGATTCATGAGTCAAACAAATGGAGCAGTCCTCGTTTTATCAGGCCCAAGCGGTGCAGGAAAAAGTTCCCTCATCAAAAAAATTGAGCATAATATAGGCTCCTACTATTTTTCCATCTCTACTACAACACGCCCAATGCGAGAAGGAGAAACCAATGGTGTTGAATACTACTTTGTCGATGAGGAAGAGTTTAAAAAAGATATAGAAGAAGATATGTTTTTAGAGTATGCCCTTGTGCATGGAAACTACTATGGCACTTCCTTAAAACCTGTCAAACAAGCCTTAGAAGAGGGAAAACTTGTACTTTTTGATATTGATGTGCAAGGCAACAGTGCTATCACCAATAGACTTGGAGATATTACAACCTCTGTTTTCATTTCGCCACCCACACTCTCTGAACTCAAAACTCGCCTTACTAAGCGTTCAACAGATACCCAAGAGGTCATTGAGCGACGTTTAAAAATGGCAAGACTTGAGATACAAAGAGTCTCTGAATATGATTTTTTAATCATCAACGATTCCTTAGAGGTGGCAGCCAAACAACTCCTGCAAATTGCCCATGTTGCAAGACTCAAAAAACCACTTGATCAAATTAATGATTTTGTCTATAAATGGGAAAATTTAGAAAATTAAGCTATAATTACGAAAAATTTAACAAAGAGGATTTTCAATGGGAATGCCTGGAACAACTGAATTATTATTAATCTTAGGAATTGTCGTTTTATTATTTGGTGCAAAAAAAATACCTGATTTAGCAAAAGGTCTTGGAAAAGGTATCAAAAACTTTAAAGCTGAAATGAAAGATGATGCTACAACTGTAGCAGGAGATGCTCCAAAAGAAGTTGAAGCAAGTGAAACAACTGCTACAACGCAAGCTCCAAAATCAACAACACAAGCATAAACGTTGAAACAACGTGTATCGGCGCTCTTGCGCGAAAAGTTAGGTCGTGAAGTTGTTTTAGAAAAGCCACGTGACCGCTCTTTTGGTCACTTTGCTACACCTATTGCGTTTTCTCTTGCCAAAGAACTCCGTAAATCGCCTATGCTTATTGCTGAAGATTTAGCGAGCTCATTTCAAGATGCTTCTGAATTTTCAAGTGTAGAATCTCTCAAAGGCTACTTAAATTTTCGTTTGAGTGAAAGCTTCTTAGCCGAATATGCAACATGGGCATTACAAAATCCTACTGCGTTTGCGAAACAAGAAAAAAATCAAAAAATACTTTTAGAATTTGTCTCTGCCAATCCTACGGGACCTTTACATATTGGGCATGCACGTGGTGCAGTCTATG
>JALWON010000374.1 GCA_027083475.1 Sulfurimonas sp. | reverse complement strand
CACCTGCAAACCAAATTGGGCTCAGTAATGACATCTATAGGGTTGCCCTCAATATCCTCCTCAAAACTCCAGATAAAGCATTACACAACACTGTTTGTTCTTTGAGACTCCCTTACGAGTTTTTGGTACAACCTACAAGCTATGATGAAGTGCAAACCCTCCTCAATCACTATGCACGCAAACTTCCTCTCAAACTGATTATTGAAATGCCAGATAAATTTATGCGACAAGAGAAACACCTCGTGCAAAAATATAAAAAACTTTTAGAAAAATTGCATATAGAACTTGGAATTTTTGAGTTTATTGGAGAGAGTCATGATTATCAGTATCTCCAGCAGTTGAGACCACTCTACATTAAAGCAGATGTGGGGTACTACCTCTCACAAAGCCTCCAAAGCCTCTCTGCACTCAAACTCGTGAGTGACAGTATAGGGATTGAGCTTATAGCAAGTGGCGTCATGGATATAGAGAGCTTAAAAAAACTCCAAAACAGAGAGATTTATACGATTCAAGGGAAAATCACAGAGAGTTTAGACTCCTCTGGAGTTTAAACCTCGCATCATTGCATCATTAATCTCTTTTTTATACTCAGGATTATTTTTTTCCAAATCGCTTATAAATTGAATAATCATTTTTTTGTTTGTATTTTTATGCCGACACAAATGAAATACAAGATTCATATAAACATCTACTGCCTCTATTTTAGGATGATACTGTATGATAAGTGCTAATGCCTCTTGCAGTGTTTGAGTTGTACTTGCTTTTTGCTTAATAATTGCAGAGAGTTTTTCAAAACTATGTGCATCTTCGACAGCTCTTTGTGCCTCTTGTGCTCTCTTTTTCACTTTTTCTTGCTCTTTTTTTTGCCTTTTTTTGGAAAAAAGCAATGCGAGAACCAACAAACCCAAAATAACAACTAAGCCAACGATGGATTTAAACAATAAAATTATATCCATTTATTTTTCCTTATATTTTACTATAAATATGTTAATCATTTTTCAATATATGATTCTCATATATACTCTTATACTTTTTAGCAGTAGGGTAAGAAACTTTTGCCTCTTTAGACACTGAATATATCGTGATTTTATTCCCTTTTTCTAATAATTTTTTATATGCCTTTTCTATTTTTTTTCTACTATTTGCTTTATTAATTTTTCTTGCTTTTTGTGTTGCATTTATTTTCTTATTTGTAATATTAATATGTTTAACATTATTCATTATATTTTTAAGAATATTTATCTTTTTATAAGATGCTTCATCATCAAGTGTATACAATTGTGCTATTGCTGACTTCAACTGTTGCACAAGCAATTCATTTTCCCCTAAAGTAAGGTTATACCTATAATAATCATATGTTTTTTTCTCTTCAACCTTTGCAGCTTCTTTCTCTTCTTCTCTATCATTATGTTTATCAATTTTTACTAAATATTTTGCAAGTTCCGCTTTATCTTCTTCTCTTGTTCTCTCTGAGGCAATAATTTTTCGTAACATAATTTGAATTCTTTCATCTGTAAAATAATCTCTTACAAATTGATTCAACTTCTCTTTTGAACCCATATAAGCAGACTCTTCTGGGTACTTATACTTAAAGGTTTCATATTCGTTCAAATAGAGTTTTTTGTTTGAAATATCAAAACGCACAATCATAAAACTTCTATTCATAAATGGCATAAACGAGATAAGTCTGTTTTTAATTTTTTCTTGTTCTTGCTCTCTTTTTCGCTCATTAAAAGAGAGAGTATCATGCTCACTTTGAAGGTCCATAAACCAATGAACAAGTATAAACTGGTCTTTTCTGAGGGTTGAAAGCCTGATTTCCATCTGTTTTACTTTTCCTTTAGAATGTTTAACATAATTATATACTTTTTTCACCCTTTTTCAAAGCAAAGCGATATAAAATCAAATTTTAATCCTTTTTAGTGTATTCTTTCATCAATACTTAATTTTATTTACTACAAGGCATTTCAATGAAAAATGTGAGCATAATAGTCCTCGATTTTGGTTCTCAGTACACGCAACTCATAGCACGTCGTCTGCGTGAAGACAAAATATACTGTGAAATTCTTCCTTACCATACTTCAGTTACAGATATTCAAGCAAAAAATCCTCAAGGGATTATCCTCTCTGGCGGTCCCTCTTCTGTTTACAATGAAGATGCTTATGAAGTTGATACAGCTGTTTATGACTTAGGATTACCTATTCTTGGGATTTGTTACGGTATGCAAAGAATTGCTGTTGATTTTGGAGGGAGTGTTATTCGCTCTGACCACCATGAATATGGCAAAGCTGAACTCAAAATTGAAACTGATTCCCCGCTTTTAGCTGATTGTGATGATGGTCGCATCGTTTGGATGAGTCACTCCGATAGAGTCGATGTCTTACCAGAAGGTTTTACCCCTATTGCCACCTCTGCAAACTCCCCGTATGCAGCAATTGCCAATGAAGAAAAACGTGTCTATGCAATGCAGTTTCACCCTGAAGTGCAGCACTCTGAAGAGGGCTACCTCATGCTTCGCAACTTTGCAAAAAAGATTTGCGGTGTCACTGAAAAATGGAAAATGGAACATTTCTTAAAGCAACAAATAGAACTTATCCGTGAGAAAGTTGGCGATGGCAAGGTTTTATGTGGACTCAGTGGAGGAGTAGATAGCTCCGTCGTTGCGGCAATGCTGTATGAGGCGATTGGAGATCAACTCATTCCTGTTTTTGTAGACAATGGGCTTTTACGCAAAGGCGAGCGCCAACAAGTTGAAGAAGTTTTTAAAGTAAATCTCAAAGCACCACTTGTCACAGTCGATGCTGTTGATAACTTCTTAGGCAAGCTTGCAGGTGTTTCAGACCCTGAGCAAAAACGCAAGATTATTGGACATACTTTTATAGAAGAGTTTGAAAAAGAGGCAAAAAAACATGATGGCATTAAGTTTTTAGCCCAAGGAACGCTCTATCCTGATGTCATTGAGTCTATCTCTGTCAATGGCCCTTCAGAAGTGATAAAATCGCACCATAATGTTGGTGGATTACCTGATTGGATGGATTTTGAGTTGATTGAACCACTTCGAGAACTTTTTAAAGATGAAGTACGTAAAATTGGTTTAGAATTAGGGCTTCCAGAGAGTATGATTAACCGTCACCCTTTCCCTGGACCG
>JALWON010000373.1 GCA_027083475.1 Sulfurimonas sp. | reverse complement strand
CATTCCAAAAGTTTTTATATGATTGGTAACACAAAAATATCACACATTATTTCAAAGCAAAAAAATCCTCATAAACAGATAAGTGTTCTTGCCCCAACTGCTTTAGATGCAGGTGTATGGAGTACAAGTTTGCTAGTGAACGAATATCTTCAAACACCTTATCATGTAAAAGTAATTTCTTGTGTTTAATAGTCGTTTATGAAGCTACTATATAATCGTTCAAAATATTACAAAGGTTTATACATGAAGCGACAAATAATCTTAACTGCCTTGATTGTAAGTTTAACAATTTTTATCAGTGCATGCTCGAAAGAAGCTCCAGCTATTAATACTGGTTTTTTTAAAGACTATAGCACTACAAAACAAAACATAAAACCAAATTTAGCCACTTATAAAAAAGTGAAGATAGTACCCGTTGCAGTCATACCAGCAATTACATTAGAAAAGCAAACTGTATCTCAAAAGAAGATGTATAAAGATATTGAAAATTATCTCACTAAAGAATACACCAACATAGTCACTGCTTCAGGCTATACAGTTACAAATAAAGCTGATAAAGATACTTTCATTTTAGAGAGTGCTATCTCAATGGTAGAGGTACATCCTCATGATAAAGAATGGAATCAACTGACACCTATCGCAATAGGTCTTGATGTAGTTTCATTTAATGCATATATGTATCAAAATGTCCGCCTATTAGGTGAAATGCGATTAGTTGATGCTATAAGTGGTCATGTTATAGGAAGAAATCTGAGTATCTTAAAAGATAACAAGATTCTTCTTGATGGAGATAATTTGGAATTTAAAAACCTTAAATTATCTCTTGATAACTGGCTAAAAATAGTAAAAGCAAATATCCAAAACCAATAAAAGAGGTCAATAACATGAAAAAACTTTTTCTTTTTATCACTTTAGTATTTGTAAATCTTCAAGCAAATACTATTGCAGTAAATTCATCCATAGTCGCCCTAGACAAATATAGCTATGAAACACCACAAGGTCGCCCAATGAAGGTACCCCATGAGACACAAATTATTCTTATTGCCTTTGAAAAAGACACAGGCGCTATTGTAAATAACTTTTTAAATGCACAGAATAAGTACTATTTACAAAAAAACAAAACCATCTTTATAGCAGATATTCATCGTATGCCATCCTTGATAACAAAAATGTTTGCACTCCCCAAGATGAGAAAGTATAAGCATCTTATCTATCTTCAGTATGGTAAAGAATTTGAAAATGTAATCCCTCATAAAGAAGAAAAAATCACAGTGATGCATCTTGCTCATGGCACGATTATGAATGTTAGTTATGTATCAAATGCAAAAGAGCTTAAAGCTTCTATTGAAAGATAAGGGAGCTATTGAACACCATAATAGTGTTCAATCATCGCACTTTCATATGCATCTGGTTTTAATCTCGCCTGATTTTTAATATATCCCAGCATTCTTCTTACAATAGGTTTCCACTCATCTTTACTAAATTCATCAGGGGTATGCAAGACATGACATTGGGTACAGTAGCGTTTTGCAAAAATATATGATTTATCAGAATCATCCGATGAGGAATTAGTTGTTATCTGTCCCTTTGAACTTTCAGATGTATTACCATCATTCATATCCATTCCCACATGACTACCGCCACTCATCATTCCCATTTGTGAGTTAAAATTACTCATCATTCTTTTCATCATACATCCAGATAACCCAAAAGTTATCACTAAAGTCATAGTGAGTGTTATGATATTTTTCATAGTTTCCGCCTCTTTTAATCTTGATTTGTATTTTATCGATTTTTTGTGAGGTGTTTGTGAATCCTTCAATATGCATTCAGTTTTTTTAGATACAATTCAGCGACAAACTACTTTAGGAGGGCATTATAATGTCTGCTAACAACTGCACAGTTCACCATTTCACCAAAGATATACGACTTCTCTTTGTTGAAAATGATGCTTCCACTCGTGAACTGATGCTCCTCATTTTGCAAGATTTTTTTGACACGATTATAGTAGCAAAAGATGGGTTAGAGGGTTTACATCGCTTTTATGAAGGCAATATTGACTTAATTATTACCGATATTAGTATGCCACAGATGGATGGGATTGAGATGATTCAAAACATCAGAGAGAACAATCCCACGATTTCCATTATCGTTTTTTCTGCCTATCATGACCCTCTCTATTTTATGAGTACAATGCAGTATAAGCTTACGGGCTACATTCTAAAGCCTGTACATATAGACCAAGTCAAACGCGAGATTAGAAAAGCAATCAAGTTGATTCGTTTTGAAAAAGAACTTGAAGAGAGTCGCTTGATACTACACGAGTATCAAGCATTTCAAAAAAAGTTGGTAAACAAAGAGGCTTTAACAACAAGTAAGAGTACCCCACAACTTATTAACACCCTCAAAACAATAGCAAATCCGCTCATTATCCGTTTTACCATGAATGCAACATACATTGAAAAAGAACTTTTTACACAGGGTATCATTCAGGAGAGACAAATACTCGATGAACGATTACACACTATGATTTCTAATTATCTTCATCCAAAATACTACACAGATGTTATTTTCAAGCAAGCAGAGTTTGAGTATGCTGTTGTTGCCGAAAACAGTGTTTATTTAGAGGATGAAAAGAAATTTTTTCAAGCAATGTGCAGAATGCAAACACTCTTTTATGAGCAGTTTGATGTGATACTCTCTGTAAACATTAACTGTGTACAAGAAAAAATGCCGATTAGTACTCTTTACACACAACAAGAGGTGCAAGAGCTAAAAAGAAAAGTTTCTTCTATCAATAGAAACTTCATAAAAGAAAATGCCAAACTTCAAAAGAGTATCAATAGTCTTTTAAAGCCTCATTAATCTGTACATAAGCTTGAGCAGGTGTTGTCTCAAAGTAAACAATATTATGTTTTTTTGCAAATTCTCTTGTAAGTTCTTGTACTCGAATGAGATTAAAACGTGGTGCTTTTGGAAAGAGGTGATGTTCTATTTGTGTATTGAGTCCACCATAAAACCAATGAACTAATTTGCCACCTGTTAATGAACGAGATGTTCGCATCTGTAACTCCATCCAAGAGAACTTTTTTCCCTCTTCATAATCAAAAACTTCACAGCCTAAATGATTTGTGATAAAACCAAATGCAAGCCAAGGAGAG